>PITX01000009.1 GCA_017577345.1 Clostridiales bacterium | reverse complement strand
CATAATGAGGTTGCGGCAGTTACGGAGCTGATACGGCTCCAGATAGAAGCCGTTTGCGTAGTAGCCGTCGCCGTCGGCAGCATCCGTGGTGATGGAGACATGCTCCTCATAGAACGGGACATAGTCAAACAGGTTGTCGCCCAGATACCAGACCCGATCATACGGCTCACCGAAGAACATGATCGCGCTGTATGCCATGTTCGGGCTGGTGTAGAATTCGAGCAGGTCAGCACCGGTGTAGCCGTAGTCGGCATAGGTGTAGCCTTCATCGTCTGCTTCTGTGGTGTTGACAAAGTACTCTGCATCGATCAGGTCACGGAAATCGGCAGCTTCCAGAATGTCGCCGTCCGTCCAGTCGCCGTAGTAGGCAAGCAGGGTGGCATGGGTGCTGCTGTAAACATACAGGCCGAGGTCTTCCGCATCGCCTTCGTAATAGGTCTTTTCGCCGCCGTCAAGGATCGGCTCGTAGGTCTCGCCGTCGAGCAGGTACGCGCCAACCTCATCAAGCTTGTAAGCATTGTCTTCTTCATCGAAGTAGACAAGCTCGCCTTCATCGGTCTTAATATCGTTGAAAATTACATAGCCCTCGACATAGTTGCCGTTAATGAACTGCTCGTCAAAGTAATCCATGATTTCCTTGTCGAGCCGGATATCGACCTTCACGCTGACGCTCTCGCCTGCATTCAGGGTAAAGCCGTCAGCAACATCAGCACCGCCGATCTCATATGTTACTTCAGCATAGCCTTCATTGCCGTAGTAGAGGCAATCGCTGCGCAGATCGTTGATGTACAGAGGCTCATCTTCAGTGCCTTCGTAGTAGTCATCGACATGGTCGTACATCAGGTAAGTCTCCGGCAGATAAAACCGTTCCCATGTGCTGTCATTGACCAGATCAAGGTCAAATGTATAATGACCGGTACGCTTTGCATCGTCACCCAGCTCCTGCAGCGGGTTGAGGATGTAGCCGGACTTGTCCATTGTGTGCAGTGCGTAGCAGGCATTGGCAAGACCTGCGCCCTGCTTTCTCGGAGAGTACGGATAGCCGTACTCATCGTACCGGATCTCCGCAGTGCTTTCGAGCAGTGCAAGCGCCGCATCTGCACGGTCTTTCTTCTCCAGACCGTAGACTTCGCCGAGATACTGCATCACGGTTGCGATCGTGCCTGCGAAGTTCGGTGTTGCCATGGAGGTGCCGCTGTAAACATCATAGTCTGCATCGCCGGTTTGCACGGAGGAATAGACCTGACCGCCGACGGAAGTAATGGCGGGATCCAGCGTGAGCATCGGAGAGGTGCCCCAGTTGGAGAAGTCGCTCATCAGACCTGCATTGGCATTTTCTATGTATTCCTTTTCGGTAGAAGTCTCGACCTTCGTCTCGCTCGCATTCAGGAAGTAGTCCGCAGCAGACATTTCCGTAGAAACCGCCGGGATCTCGAAGGTCTCGATCTTCATAGAGATCACGCCCGCATCGTTGTTGATAACGATACAGCCGATCGCGCCTGCGTTAGCGGCAAATTCGACCTTCTCCTCGAAGGTGATGTCACCGCGCTGGATGACGGCGATCTTACCCGCTACATCAACGCCGTCATAATCTTCCTCATGGCCGAAGGAAATCGCGGTCGGGTCTTCGGGATTGGGGACAACAACATAATCTGCGGTCTTGCCGCCGAAGGTGTTCATCCACAGACCGTCTTCGGAGGAGTCGGTGTAGCCGAAGCTGCCTGCATCCGTGATCAGAACATAGGACGGATAGATATAGTTCTCAAGAGAAGCCACGGAAACATTGCCCTCGTATGTGGCGGGAGAGCCGATCGTGCCGTAGTCCTGATATTCCGGACCGATATAACCCATCGCAGAATTTTCCGCCATGGAGTACTCGTTGCCGCCGGCAACGCTCAGAACGATGCCGGAGTTCGCAAGGCGCAGGTAGATATTGCCGAAAACGACGGTCTCAAGCTCGCTGTCATAGGTAAAGCCATTCTGGGAGCCGATGGACATATTGATGACATCTGCGCCGAGACGGTATGCGTCTTCCAGTGCTGCGAAGTAAATATCACTGCTCGTGCCGCCTTCATCATCATGGAAGATCTTCATGGAGAGCAGCTGTGCGCCGGAAGCCGCACCGAGGAAGGTATATGCGCCCTCAGCTGCATCGTAAGCACAGCCGGTCGCAATGCCGGAAACATGGGTGCCGTGACCGTTATGGTCGGTGACATCCTTGTCAAGGTCTGCATAGTCGTATGCAAACGGGACCTTTGCATTGATGTACACGCCGGGAGCTGCCGCAGCACTGATGTCCTCTTTCGTCAGAACGCCGTAGGTCGCACAGTTGCCGTCTGCATCGGCAAATGCCTCGTGCGTGGTGTTCAGACCGGTATCCAGCACTGCGATGACCATGCCGGTGCCGTCTGCGCCGTAGTAGCTGTATGTGTCGTCAATGCCGGTAAAGAAAGCGTTGGAGGAAGCCATTCTGGTTTCCTTCTCCTTCACCAGCTCGGGGGAAGCATAGCGGTTGGCAATGTAGACCGCTTCTACGCCGTCGAGTGCAGCGATCTGATCCAGATCGCCGTAGGCGACATCGCAGGAGAAGCCGTTGGTCAGTGCAGTAAATTCATGCGCAAGCTCATACTTGATACCACTCATGCCCTTGCGTACGCCTTCATGCTGCTTCAGCAGTCTGGAACGCTGATTGATCGCTCTCTGCGTGCCTCTCTCGGCAACATCCGCTTCCGGATCGCCGGACAGGATCACGATCGCACGAACAGTCTCATCTGCAGCGTACTTGTAAGAGTTGCTTCTGAGGAAGCTCTCGCTCTTGTAGCCCTTGAGCTGCCGGATGGTAGCCGCAGGCTTTTCGGTTTCTGCAATATCTTCTGCGCCGGTCTTATCCGTTGCTGCAAAGGCAGATGCCACGCAGGACAGGAGCATGATCAGTGCAAGGAGCATTGCAAGAACGCTCTTGAACTTTTTCATTTGTTCGTTCCCCTTTTCAATAATATTACGGACTGCATGG
Organism: Clostridiales bacterium; assembly: GCA_017577345.1. Taxonomy (GTDB): domain Bacteria; phylum Bacillota; class Clostridia; order Oscillospirales; family Oscillospiraceae; genus JAZOXB01. The sequence continues at coordinate 12,052 of PITX01000009.1, read as the reverse complement.
CTGTGCAGATTACTCTACACCAGCATACAGTTATACCTAATACACATATTAACAAATCATTTCGGAAAAGTCCACAATTTTTTCCTGTAATTCTGCTGAAAATTTACCGATTTAATGCGTTGATTTCGGCAAAGAAAACAAAAGCAGGGGCCGTTCCGTTACAACCCCTGCAAATTCAAATATCAAACATACCGAGAATAACGATGCCGGCGACGATCAGCAGGAGCATCGCATAATGCCTCCATGAAAGCTTTTCCCGCAAAAAAATTCTGCTCCACAGCACGGAAAGCGCACAGTAGGCGGAGATGATCGGCGCGGAGACCGCCACATGTGCCTCATCGGAAAGCGCATAGATGTAAAACAGCTGCCCGACCGTCTCAAAGCAGGCGGCAAGGTATTTCGGTGCCTCCTGCCGGACAGTGAATTTTTCACGCCGGATCAGCAGGTAGAGCAGGCATCCCATGCCGGCGGCAAAAAAGGTCAGCTCATAGGCGACATTCGCGGAATTTTCGTCCAGCGTCTGCAAAACAAGAGCGTCTGCGTAGGTGCCTGCAGCATCCAGCAGGCAGTAGGCAATGGGCAGGCAGAGTGCCAGCCGGCTTTTGGCATACCTTCTGTTCGCGTGCTCCTGTCTGCGAAGACGCAGGGTCTCATCCTCCCGTGCCTCTACAATGCCCAGCCCGATGACGCCGACACAGACAAGCGCGATCGCGCCGATCACCAAAAGACGCTGCATCCGTTCCAGCTCCGACAGTGCACCGGTCAGCAGACATACCGCCGCGACCAGTGCGCCGGAGGAATTGCAGATGGGGGACGACACCGAAAGCTCGATATAGCGCAGTCCTATATAGCCCAGTGCCATGGACAGGATATACAGCAGCGACACGGGGAGATATGTCCAGATGACCTCCCACGAGATCGCAACATCCCGGAACAGCACCATGAACAGTGCATGCGCTCCCATGACGATGCCGACCGCCGTCACCATTTTCAAATGCGCCGTCCGATCCTTCTCCCCGCAGCAGCCAAGCTTGGAAAACAGGTCGGAGCCGCTCCAGCACAGCAGGGCAAGAACGGAAAACCAAAACCAGCTCATATGTTATTCCTCCGGCAGCTTGGCAAGTCCTGCCTCGACCAGCTTTTGCACGGAAAGCAGAATGCCGAGCTTTGCATGGTACCAGGTCAGACCGCCCTGAAAATAGACCGCATAGGGAGGACGGATGGGACCGTCGGCAGACAGTTCGATGGAGGAGCCCTGCACGAAGGTGCCTGCCGCCATGATGACCTCGTCCTCATAGCCGGGCATCGCCCACGGGGTCGGATCAACATAGCTCTCCACCGGAGCGGCGGACTGGATACCCTTGCAGAAGGCGACCATTGCTTCCCTGCTGCCCAGCTCCACCGCCTGAATGATGTCATGGCGCGGCTGCGTGCTGTCCGGAATGACGCGGAAGCCCATGCGTTCATAGAGATTTGCAGCAAAGATCGCGCCCTTTAACGCACCCGCAACAACCGTGGGCGCAAGGAAAAATCCCTGATAAAACGCCGGCATCTGCCCTAAGTTCGCGCCGACCTCCTGTCCCAGACCCGGTGCGGAGAGGCGGTAGGCACAACGCTCGACCAAGTCCTTTCTGCCGCAGATATAGCCGCCGATCGGTGCCAGACCGCCGCCCGGATTTTTGATCAGACTGCCGACCACAAGGTCAGCCCCCACATCACTCGGCTCGACCGTCTCGACAAATTCGCCGTAGCAGTTGTCCACCATGCAGATGATATCCGGCTTGACGGATTTCAGGAACGAGATCAGCTCCCCGATCTGTGAAACGGAGAAGGTCGGTCTTGTTGCATAGCCCTTGCTGCGCTGGATCGTTGCCAACTTCGTCTTTTCATTCACCGCCGCACGGATCGCGTCATAATCGAACGAGCCGTCCTCTTTCAGATCCGCCTGCGCATAGCTGACGCCGTATTCCTTCAGGGAGCAGGTCGATTCACGGATGCCGATGACCTCCTCCAGCGTGTCATAGGGTCTGCCGACCGGAGAGATCAGCTCATCGCCGGGCAGAAGATTTGCCGACAGTGCGACCGTCAGCGCATGCGTACCGCAGGTGATCTGCGGGCGTACCAATGCCGCCTCGGTATGGAATGTGTCCGCATAGACGCGCTCCAGCGTATCGCGTCCCATATCGTCATAGCCGTAGCCCGTTGTCGCGGCAAAGCACGCCGAGCCGACCCGGTTTTTCTGCATGGCGGCGACCACCTTCGCCTGATTATATTCCGCGACCTGATCCACTGCCGCAAAGCGTTCCTTCAAGCCCTCCAAAACGCGCTCGCCGCAGGCATACACCTCAGCGGATACGCCCAGTCGGGCATACATATCCTTCATTTTGCCTCCCGAAATCACATTTTTCATATTTGTATGAGACAAACTGTAGCACATTCGGGAAATATAGTCAACCGATCCCGTAGAAAATGAAAAAAATATGGAAAATCATGCGAAAAGCGGGTATACTGATGGTATCAGCTTGAAAGGATGATCAAAATGAAGTCACCGCATATCGGCTGTCTGGTGATGGCGGCAGGCAACGCTTCCCGCTTCCGCGAAAACAAGCTCGCCGCTGAATTTGAGGGAAAATCGCTGATCCGCCGCGCATTGGAGGCCGTTCCGAAGCAGATGTTCTCCGATGTTGTAGTCGTCACGCAGTATCCGCAGGTCATGGAGCTTGCGGAGGAATTTGATTTTTCATCTATTTATAATGAACACCCGGAGTACGGCATCAGTCACACGATTGAGCTCGGCACCCATGCGATGCGCCACTGCGACGCGATCTTATACATGGTCTCCGATCAGCCGCTGCTGGAAAAAGGCTCCGTGGAGCGGGTCGTCTCCTGCTGGAAGGAGCATCCGGAGCATATTGTCGGCGCGGCACATAACGGCAAGCGCGGCAATCCCTGCATTTTCCCGCAGGAATTTTTCGGTGAGCTGTTCGCCCTGCGGGAGGATCATGGCGGGAACACCGTCATCCGCGCCCATCCCGAACGGCTCATGACCGTTGAGGTCGGGCAGACGGAGCTGACCGATGTGGACACGCCGCAGGCATTGGACGACCTGAAAAAACAAAAAAATTAGACGGGACGATTCGCCCCGTCTATTTTTTCAATTTCTGCGGCGATTGCCGCTGACTAAAAGCAGCAAACGCACGAACTGTGCCAGTGAGGTCGCAAGCGCGGCGACATAGGTCAGCGCGGCAGCGGAAAGCACCTTTCGCGCTCCCTTCTGCTCCTCGGCGGTCAGAAGACTGCTTCCTTCGATCGCCTTGACTGCGCGGCGGCTCGCATTGAATTCCGTCGGCAGCGTTACAAGCTGGAAGATCACGCACAGACCGTAGCAAAGCACGCCTGCCAGCGCAACATAGTAGAAGAAACGGCTGACTTTTGCAAGAGAGCTGATTGACATCATCAGAATGCCGATAAGGATGAGCGGCATGGACAGCTTAGAGCCGATATTCGTCACATTGACGATCGCGCTGCGGAGCTTGATCGGCGCGTAGTTTTCCGCATACTGCACGGCATGTCCCGCTTCATGCGCCGCGACTCCCACCGCAGCGGGGGTCGGCGCATCGTAAACATCCTCCGACAGACGGATCACATTGGTTTTCGGATCATAGTGATCCGTCAGACTGCCGGAAATGCGCTCGATGCGCACACCGCTGACACCGTTGGCTGACAACACCGCCTGTGCCGCCTGCGCTCCCGTCATGCCGCGCATATTGCGGATCTTTCCGTATTTTTTGAAAGTGCTGTTCACATGGGCACTAGCCCAAAGTGCGAACACGATCGTCGGCAGTACCAGAACGATATATGTCCAGTCAATGCCGTAAAAAAGCATAATAATCCCTCCGAATGTTACAGAAGCCGCGGCTCCATGGCATCATGCAGCTCCCGCGTGATCGCACCACGGAAGATGCGGTCTGCGTGGGTATGGATGGTATTGAGTGCGGCGGTGGTATATTTCATCTCCACCTTGCTCATCATGAAAATATCCTGATCGAGAATGAATTTGATCTCCTTGTCCTCAACATTGTTGCGCTTGACGACACCGGGACCGCAATGCAGCTTCAATCTGCATCCGCCAGACAAATTCATCTCACCCTCCTGCTGGATGCGGACAAAGGACTGCTCCTGCACGTCCTCCTCGCCCATCAGACCCAGATAGCCCGGCTCAATGAGGTCGGCAAACGGGGTTCCCTCCAGACCGAGCGCGCTGCGGGAGAACGCGTTGATATAGCGCAGACCGATGCGCTCAAAGAATGCGGGATGATAAACGCTGATAAACTGCGCCAGCACCTCGTCCAGCTTTGCGGCAAAATCCTCCCACTTGGTATAAGCAGGCGTAGCAAGGGCAATAAAAGAATTGGTCAGGTTGACCTTCCATTTGCCGTCACCGGAGAGAAACTGATAGTTGATGACATCCGGCTGCTCCTCAAATCGCATATTCCCGGGCTGTCCGATCACCTTCGGAGGTACCTTCTCGATATTTCTGGAATAGCGCGGGAAATCATTGCGGATCAGCTCCTGAAATTCCGCAGGCTCTTTGGCACTGATGGATAAAATCGTCGGAAAACGCAGCTGGCAGATGACCTCCAGCAGCTGCGGCTTGGCATAGACAACGCGGTCGGTTTCGTAGAACATGACGATTCTCCTTTCGTTTCTTTCGCAGTGATTATATCACAGCCGCCTGCGGATTTGCAAGGGAATTCACAAAACCGTTACATCTCCCCTTTGCAAACCGTTTTGCTTATGTTATACTGGGTATAATCATTGGAAAGGAGTATCTTGTCATGGCAGTACTCTATTGGCTGGAATCCATCCGCAATCCGGTTTTGGATGCCATCATGCAGATTTTTACCTACCTCGGCAGCGAGATTCTGTTTCTCGTCATCGCGCTGACGCTTTTCTGGTGTGTGGACAAGCGTGAAGGAATTTATCTGCTCTTTGTCGGCTTTATCGGCACGGTATGCAGTCAGTTTTTGAAGCTGATCTGCCGTATTCCGCGTCCGTGGGTCAAGGACCCGAATTTCACCATCGTGGAAAGTGCAAGGGCTGACGCCACGGGCTACTCTTTCCCCTCCGGTCACGCGCAGAATGTCGCCGGCACCCTCGGCGGTATCGCGCGCTGGAACAAGCAAAAGGGGCTGCGGATCGTCTGCGTCGCTGCGCTGCTTCTGACCGCATTTTCCAGAATGTATCTCGGCGTACATACCCCGTTTGATGTGGGTGTTTCTCTGGCAGTGGCGGCTGTTTTGATTCTCGTGCTCTACCCGATCGTCCGCAAAACAGAAGAAAAGCCAAAGCTCATGTATCTGCTGCTCGGCGTTCTGCTGATGATCGCTCTGGCATTCGTTCTCTATGCCAATCTGTCGGATTTCTCCGCGTTCGGAGAAGAAGCGGCAGTCAATGCCTATGAGGGCAGAAAGAACAGTTATTCTCTCTTCGGCGCACTGCTCGGCTATCTGATAGCCTACCCGATCGAACAGCGGTATATTCATTTTGATGAAAAGGCGGTCTGGTGGGTACAGATCCTCAAAACCGTGCTCGGTCTTGCAGGCGTACTGGCGATCAAAGAGGGCTTAAAGCTTGTCTTTAACGCCGTCGGCTTTACCTGGCTCGGCACAAACGCCATTCGCTACGGCGCAGTGGTCTTCTTTGCCGCCGCCGTATGGCCCACGGTATTCCCCCTGCTGAACCGTCTTTCCGAAAAGGAGCATTCATGAACGCACTTCATATCCTGCTGATCGTCCTCGGCGCACTTGTCTTGCTTTATCTGATTGCCTCTGTGATCGCATTGTATGTCGCGTGCCACCGCAACGATGCCGTGCAGGGAAATCTGGAGCTTGCCCTCGGCAAATCCGCCTATCGGGAGTATAAAAAGCAGATCCTTGCTGCCCGCGACTGGCTGAACGCACAGGAAACACAGGAGGTTTGTGTGACCTCCTATGACGGGTTAAAGCTGGTCGGCACCTATCTGCCGCACGAAAATGCGAGAGGCACGCTGCTGCTGTTCCACGGCTGGCGCGGCGGTCCGATCGCGGATTTCGGCTGCTCCCTGCAGCTCTATTACGGTCTCGGGCTGAATATCCTGCTCGTCCATGAACGCGCACAGGGCAAGTCCGAGGGCCGCTTTATGACCTTCGGCATCCGGGAACGCCACGATGTGCACGAATGGGTGCGTTGGCACACGGAACGTTTCGGGAAGGATGCTCCCGTGGTGATCGGCGGGCTTTCCATGGGCGCGACCACCGTGCTGATGTCCTGCGGTGAGCCGTTTGAGGGCAATGTCCGCGGTATTATCGCAGACTGCGGCTTTACAGATCCGAAGGAGATCCTAACCGCCGTCGCACACTCCGTGCATCTGCCGGGATGGCTGTTTGTGCCGTCAGTCGGTCTGATGACACGCTTCATCGCCGGCTTCCGGCTGAACGAATACTCCACGCTGACCGCAATGCAAAAAATGTCGCTTCCCGTCATCTTCGTCCACGGCGAAGCGGATTCCTTTGTCCCCTGTGAAATGTCCAAGCGAAATTTCGAAGCCTGTACAAGTTCGGATAAGACCCTGCTGCTCATCCCCGGCGCAAAGCACGGTCAGAGCTACCCGGTCGCGCCGGAACGCTGCACCGAGGCGATCACCGGATTTGTTGACCGCACCATAGGAGGTACACATGCAAGAAGTCAAGGTTAAAAAATTAAGAGAAAACGCCCGTCTGCCCGTCTATGGCACCGCTTTTTCCGCCGGTGCCGATCTGTGCGCCTGTCTGGATGCACCCGTCACGATCGCACCGGGAGAAACGAAGCTTCTGTCCATCGGCATCAGCATGGAAATTCCCGAGGGATATGCCGGTCTGGTATTTGCCCGCAGCGGTCTTGCGACCAAACGCCATCTCGCGCCTGCCAACAAGGTCGGCGTGATCGACTCGGATTACCGCGGCGAATTTTTCGTACCGCTTCATAACCACGGTGCTGTCGCACAGACCGTGGAAGACGGAGAACGCATTGCACAGATGATCCTGACGCCGTATCTGACCGCGAAATTCATCGAAGCAGACGAGCTGTCCGACACCGTGCGCGGTGAGGGAGGCTTTGGCTCGACGGGGAGCAAGTGATGGGCGATTTTCTTCCGATTAGCCGAAAGGAAATGGATGCGCTGGGCTGGGATGTGCCCGATTTCGTCTATGTCATCGGCGATGCCTATGTCGATCACCCCTCCTTCGGTCATGCGATCATCAGCCGCGTTTTAGAGCACGCAGGCTACAAGGTCGCCATCTGCTCCCAGCCTGACTGGAAAAATCCCGATTCCGTCAATATTTTCGGCACGCCCCGTCTGGGTTACCTTGTTTCCGCCGGTAATATGGATTCCATGGTCAACCACTATTCCGTCGGCAAGCATCGCCGCAAAACGGATGCCTATACCCCCGGCGGCGTGACCGGCAAGCGTCCGGACTATGCCGCTGTCGTCTACTGCAATCTCATCCGTCAGACGCATCCGCATATTCCGATCATCCTCGGCGGTATCGAAGCCAGTCTGCGCCGCCTTGCCCACTATGATTACTGGTCGGACAAGCTCAAGCGCTCTGTCCTGCTTGATGCACAGGCGGATATTATCTCCTACGGCATGGGCGAAAAAAGCATCGTGGAGATCGCAGACGCGCTGAACAGCGGGCTTTCCGTCCGTGATCTGACCTTTATCGACGGCACGGTCTACCGCACGGTGCAGCCCGATACCGACGGGGCGATCGTCCTGCCGTCCTTTGACGAGCTGCGTGAAAGCAAACGCCGCTATGCAGAAAGCTTCTACCGCCAGTATGTCAACACCGACCCCTTCACCGCCAAGCGGTTGATCGAGCCGTACGGCAGAGAGTTCGTTGTGCAGAATCCGCCGCAGAAGCCGTTATCCACCGAGGAAATGGATGCAGTCTATGCCCTGCCCTATCAGAATACATATCATCCGTCCTACAAAGAAGGTGTGCCTGCCATTGCTGAGGTGCAGTTCAGTCTGGTCTCCAACCGCGGCTGCTTCGGCGGCTGCTCGTTCTGCGCCCTGACCTTCCATCAGGGGCGAATCGTGCAGACCCGCAGTCACGAGTCCATCCTTGCAGAAGCGGAAGCGATGACAAAGCATCCCGATTTCAAGGGCTATATCCACGATGTCGGCGGTCCGACCGCCAACTTCCGTCACCCCGCCTGCGACAAGCAGCTGACGCATGGCGTCTGCCCGAACAAGCAGTGTCTTTTCCCCACTCTATGCAAAAATCTGCGGGCAGATCACACAGATTATGTAAACCTCCTGCGGGAGCTTCGCAGTCTGCCGCGGGTCAAAAAGGTCTTTATCCGCAGCGGCATCCGCTTTGACTATCTGCTCGCGGATGAGGATGGAACTTTCCTGCAGGAGCTGGTGGAGCACCATGTTTCCGGTCAGCTTAAGGTCGCGCCGGAGCACGTGTCCGACCGCGTCCTCAAGTACATGGGCAAGCCGCTTCATGCGGTCTACCGGAAATTCTGCCACAAGTACACGAAGCTGAATGAAAAGCTGAACTTAAAGCAGTATCTCGTACCGTATCTGATGAGCTCCCACCCGGGCTCGTCCCTGAAAGAAGCGGTGGAGCTGGCGGAATATGTCCGTGATCTGGGCTATATGCCCGAACAGGTGCAGGACTTCTATCCCACCCCGTCCACGCTCTCGACCGTCATGTACTTCACCGGTCTCGATCCGCGCACGATGGAACCTGTGTATGTTCCGACCGATCCGCACGAAAAGGCGATGCAGCGTGCACTGATCCAATACCGTGACCCGAAGAATTATGCCTTGGTGCATGAGGCGCTGGAAAAGGCAGGTCGCACCGATCTGATCGGCTATGATAAGAAGTGTCTGATCCGCCCGCGCAAGGGCGAGCAAGTGCCTGCTGCATCGAAGCCGGAGAAGAAATCTCGACCTGACGCACGGCCGGAAAGCAGAAAAAAGTCTGCGCCGAAAACCAAAAAAGAGCGTCCTGCGCGGACACCCTCTGCGAATACCCCGACTGCGGCACAGCTTGCCGCCGCCGACCGCTATCTGAAAAAGCGCAAGAAAAAATAACGGGAGCAAATCGCTCCCGTTATTTTTTGTCATTCAGTCTCTGTCCCAGTTATGCCAGACGTTCTGCACGTCGTCGTCATCGTCGAAGATGTCCAGCATCTTCTCCATGTTGGCGACGTCTTCCTCGTTCTCGAGCTTCTTGTACTCGCCGGGGACCATCTCGATCTGCGCGGAGACGAAGGAATAGCCCTTCTTTGCCATGGCGTCTGCAACGGCGTTGAAGTCGTCCGGCTCGGTGTAGATCGTGAAGCAGTCGTCCTCCGCCTCGAAGTCGTCCGCGCCGCAGTCCATTGCGTCCATCATGACATTGTCTTCTTCATAGTCCTCGTCCTCGTTGTCGATGACCAGAACACCCTTTTTGCTGAAATTCCAGCTCACGCAGCCCGCTGCGCCCATCTTGCCGCCGTACTTATCGAAGTGGTGGCGGACATTGCCCGCGGTCCGGTTGCGGCTGTCGGTCATCGTTTCGACGATCACGGCGATGCCGCTCGGGCCGTAGCCCTCGTAGGTGATGGATTCGTAGGCGTCGCCGCTGCCGGCGGAAGCCGCCTTCTCCAGAACGCGCTTGATGTTGTCGTTCGGCATGTTGGCGGCCTTTGCCTTGGTGATGACCGTCGCAAGACGGGAGTTATAGTTGGGATCGGTCGAGCCGCCGCCCTCTTTGACCGCTACATACATTTCCTTTGCGATCTTCGTGAATGCCGCCGCACGCTTTGCGTCCTGCGCACCCTTGGTTTTCTGAATGTTATGCCATTTGGAATGACCCGACATGGTAGTTCTTCCCTTCTTTTCTGAATTGCACAATATATTTTAGCACAGAGTGTGCCGAAAAACAACCGTTTTATGCGAATTTTATGCAATCGGCGTGGGCTTTCGACTCCACTACCTCGATTTCCGGGAATGCAGCGCGGATTTTTTCGGCAAGATAGGTACAGACCGGATTTTCGGTTTCAAAGTGACCTGCGTCGATCAGATTCAGCCCCAGCTCACCTGCATCGGCAAAACGGTGATAACCGATATCCGCAGTGACGAAGGTGTCACAGCCGAGTGCCGTGATCTGCGTCAGATAATCGCCGCAGGCACCGCCGCCGACTGCAACACGGTGCACCTGTCTGCCGCCGTCCGTGTAGCGCAGTCCCTCGCAGGCAAGCTGCTTTTTGACAAAGGGCAGGAATTCTGCCAGGGTCTGCGGCTCGACCTCGCCGTAGCGGACAAGATGTGCCATCTCGCCGTCCGGCAGAACCTCAACATTCTTCAAGCCAAGGCGGTCTGCTAAAATATCGTTGACTCCGCCGGGCGCACAGTCTAAATTGGTATGCATGGAAATGACGGAAAGCCCGTTTTCCAAAAATGCAAGCAGACGCTTGCCCGTGATCGTCGCATCCGACACCGTAGGTGTCGTGAGGAAGATCAGCGGATGATGCACGACTGCAAGCTCACAGCCGAGCACTTTGGCTTCCTCGGCGACTGCCAAGGAAGCATCCAGTGCGACAAGGATCTTTGTGACCTTTCGGTCGGAATGACCGCACATCAAGCCGACATTGTCCCAGTCCATTTTATAATGCTCCGGTGCTACGGAAAACAGATAGGTAAGAATATCATTCACGGCAGGCATGGCTCTGCCCCCTTTCATCGGTTTTGATCGCCTGTAGAAGCACCGAGATCTCCTCAAGGGCTGCGCCGTAGTAGGCAAGCTTTTTTCTGTCCTCCTCGGTGATGCCTTTGGAAATGCCGGCAACCGTCTTTTTCAGGCTATGCTCAATGCGCGACAGGTATGGCAAAAGAAGCGGGTCGTCGGAAGAAAGCAGGGCGTCTGACGCGTACTGTCTGCCCGGAGAGAGCGGTTTGCCGCCGCCGTAGCGTACCTTCATCACGGCATAGAGGAATCTGCCGTCCTGCACGAGCCGTTCTTCCGTTATCGCAAATCCGGCTTCGCCCAGATACCGCCTAAGGTCATTCCCGGAGGACTGCGGCTGCAAAATCAGCGTATAGCCCTCCTGTTTCAGCCACGGGGCAGCCTCGACGATCTGCGCGATCAGATCGCCGCCCATACCCGCGCATACGACCGTGTCCACCGTTCCCGCCTGCACCGCCGTCAGCCCGTCGGCGCGGGAAAAACGCATTTTTTCCGCCACACCGTACTGCGCAGCGTTCTGCATCGCCCTTTTGATCGGCATTTCGCGCAGGTCGCTCGCGTGGACAAACGATGCCTGCCCGCTTTGCAGCAGATATATTCCGAGATAACCGTGATCGCAGCCGACATCCGCCACCCGAGCACCCTGCTCTACCGGTGCAGCACAGCAGAGCAGCCGCTTACAGATCGGTAATTTCATGATTTTATAAGAAGGGAGGCAGTACGCCTCCCTTTTCCTTACTTGTTTTCTTCGTTCGCTTCAATAAAGCGGTTGACCTGTGCCAGGAACGCATCGGCATCCACGCCATGCACCATGCAGGCTTCCTCTACGGTCTCGCCGCGGGAAGACGGGCAGCCCAGGCAGTGCATACCGATCGCCATGAACAGCGGAGCGGTCTCCGGAGCGATATCCAGTACATCACCGATGATGGTGGTTTTTTCGATTTTTACAGCCATTTGTTGATACCTCCTGTGTATTTATGCCTATATTATATCCAACCGATTTGCAAAAATCAACCGTTATCGCGCAAAAGCGACTCTTGATTTTCCGTTGGCGGGTGGTATGATAACAGTAGGAAGTGATAATTATGTTTGATACTCTGATTTGCGGCGGTACGGTCGTTGACGGCTCCGGCTCCGAACCGTACTGCGCCGATGTCGCGATAATGGACGGAAAAATTGCCGCGATCGGTCACGATCTGGGCGATGGTGCGCAAAAAATCGACGCAGACGGTTTCTGTGTCACGCCCGGCTTCATCGACATCCACCGCCACGGTGACGCGGAGGTATTC
>PITX01000090.1 GCA_017577345.1 Clostridiales bacterium | reverse complement strand
GCTCGGGATTGCCCTGACCTGCCTGCATATAGTAGGTATCCGGGCAGTTAAAGGCAGTAATGATGGCGGCAACGCCGTCCAGCTTTTCAGCCTCGGCAGTGTCGATGGACTTGATATATGCGCTTGCAAACGGGCTTCTCAGCACATGGAGCGTCCATGCGTTTTCGGGTACCTTGTCCTCAACGAAGACCGGCTCGCCGGAAACCAGAGCGGCACCGTCGATCTTGTCACAGGGCTTGCCGATGATGTCCAGCTTCGGACGGAAGGAGGGCGCGATCTCACTGCGGAATTTGCCGTAATCTCTCAGCTCCTGCGCCAGCCTGACCGCCAGGTAGTAGTGCTCATAGCCCGCATCACGGATATAGATACCGGAAAGTGCTTCTTTGATATCCTCCTTGGCGGCATTGGGCTTTTTCTCCAGCAGCCATGTCAGGATCAGTGCGGCGGCAGGGGCATTGTAAGCACTCTGTACGATACCGGAAGCGACCATTGCCTTCTGCACATAGTTCAGCTCTCTGCCATTGAGCAGACCTTCCGCCGTTCTGATCTCGGCGTTTTCCGCCTGGCAGGCAAGAATGAAATTGGAGTATTTCAGTTTTCCGTTAAAAACGATCGTATCGGAGCCGGCAAAGCCTTCTGCATCGTCGCTGTCTCTGACAGAACGGTAGCCTGTACGGTACAGCACATCTCTCAGGCGTTCCTGCGGCTCGGCACAGAGGGTTATGTATTCTCCGTTAATTCGGCATCTGATTTCCATTCTGTTACCTCCTGAGTGTGAATACGGTTTCTGCCAGATACTTCTTGTATTCTGCGCTGCCGGCGATGTCATCGACAAAGGTCATGCCGGATGCAAGGTCGGGCGAATTGCCGCAGGCAAAGCCGCTGCCGGAAACGCTGAGCGCGTAGGTATCACCGCTGACGGCGGCAATCAGGGTCGCATGGCTTGCTGAGGTCCTGCCGAAGCGCTTGACCCATCCGGTAACGGACGGATCAATGACGATTGCACGGATCAGGCAGGTGCAGGTGCAGTGCAGATACTTGCAGATCGGCACTTCCTTGTCGCCTTCCGGCGTTGTCGCAAGGACGGTCGCGTTCGCTGCGGCAAGTGCGGCAGCCAGATAGCTGTCCTGTCTGCGCAGGGCGACGTTGCCGCCGACGGTCGCGCTGTTTCTCTTGATGAAGGAGGAGCAGAAGCCTGCCGCCTCGCGGAGGAAGGCAGGAACCTTTTCACATTCCTTCAGGGTCTGCAGGGTACACAGTGCACCGATGACCAGCTTGCCGTCTTTCTCCTCGATGGCATCGGAGCAAAGACCGTTGATGTCGATCAGATCCTTGCCCTCTGCACAGGAGCCGAGTCTCAGATCATCGGTGCCGCCTGCGAGGTAAACGGAAGTATCAGGGTGCTCTGCCCGCAAGGCAACTGCCTCACGGATGGTCGTAGGTTTGTAGATCATAGTTAAGCCCTCCGATTATTCCACTCTGCCTTCCGGATGACCGGCGGCAAGTGCGTCAATAAAGTATGCCAACATTCTTCTGGTTGTATTTCTTCTGTATTCCGGCATGGCATGGGGGCTGATAACGCCGTTCCATGCATCCAAAAATGCCTCTTTCACTGCGGGCAGCTCGGAGAGCTTTTTACCGATCAGCAGCTCCTCCGCGGCTCTGCTTCTTGCGACCTTGGGGCCTGCTGCGCCGGAGGATGCACGGAAATCGACGACCACGCCGTCCTTGACGGTCGCCGCAGAGGAGAGCGTCAGCTTGGAAATCGCATTGGCGCGTCTCATACCGATCTTCCGGTAGAAAATGTGGGTGAATTCCTGCGGCGGCAGGATGATCTCAGTAATGATCTCGTCATCAGCAAGTGCCGTCTTTTTGCTGCCGAGGATGAATTCGTCCACCTTCATCATTCGCTCACCGCTCACGCTCTTGAGGATAACCTTTGCATCGAGCAGGATCAGCGGCTGCGGCATATCGCCCTTCGGAGAGGCATTGCCGATATTGCCGCCGATGGTCGCGCTGTTGCGCAGGGCGATCGCACCCATGCGGGAAGCAGCGTCCTTCAGAAGCGGATGCACAAATTCTGACCTGCTGATTTCCGCGGAGGTCGTCAGCGCACCGATGGAAACGCTGCCGTCAGCGTTCTTGCGGATACCCTTGAGCTCCTTCACGCCGGTGAGGATCATCACGGGGCTGTTGAACGCGGGCGTAATGCCTGCGCCCATGCTGTTGGAAACCATAAGATCAGAGCCGCCTGCCAGAACAACAGCATGATGTTCCTTTCTGATTTTCAGTGCCTCCGCAAGCGTCTGGGGCATGAAGCATTTTACTTGTTCCATAGCTTTGCTCCTTTCTGCGCCGCCAGCCGGATGCACTCAACGATCAGGTCATATCCGGTGCAGCGGCAGATGTTGCCGCTGATGCCGACTCTGATTTCTTCTTCAGAGGGGTCGGGATTTTTATTCAGCAGACAGTAGGTCGCCATGACCATGCCGGGGATGCAGAAGCCGCACTGTACTGCGCCGCCCTCTGCATAAGCGTCGATGATACATTTGCCCTTTTCGGTATCGCGGATGCCTTCAATGGTGAGAAGCTCACAGCCGTTCACCGCACCGATCGGGATGATGCAGCTCGTTACCAGCTCGCCGTCCTTGACAATGGAGCAGGCACCGCACTCGCCTTCGCCGCAGCCTTCCTTGGAGCCGGTCAGACCGTAGTCTTCGCGGAGTACATCCAGAAGTCTTCTCAGAGGATCGCCCTCATAGCATTTTTCTTCGCCGTTCAGCTTAAAACGAACATTACTGTACATTCTTCAACGCCTCCTCAATATCTTCCGGGGGAATCGGGATGGAAGTAAAGCGGGTATTCAGAGCGCGTTCGACCGCGTCTACAAAGGCCGCTGATGCGCCGTTGAAGACCAGCTCGCCCATACCCTTGGCACCGTAGGGACCCCAGGGATACGGATTTTCCTGAATATGATAGAACTGCTTGGGGAAGTCCATGGAGGTCGGGATGACATAGTCGGACATGCTCTTCTGCTTGAAGTAGCCCTTCTTGTTTTCCAGCTTCTCCATGGAGCCGTAGCCAAGCGACTGGATGATGCCGCCGTTGATCTGCCCGTGGACGATCAGCTCGTCGATCGCCTTGCCGATTTCATGGGACGACCAGATGCCGACCGTCTTGACCTCGTTGGTCAGCTTATCGACTTCGACCTCGATGATCGCCGCGCCCCAGCCGTAGCCGAGGTACGCGTCCCCGCGGAAGGTGCTCTGATCCCACGGATAGCCTTCCGGATGCTCATATTCGACCTCGACGGTAAAATCGCCCTCGTCCCAGCGTTCCTTCATCTGCAGCGCGGCACGCTCGACCAGCTTGCCGACGATCATCGTGGAACGGGAGGCAGCGGTCGGACCGGAGTCAACGACCTTGGAGGTGTCGGGATCCGGATAGTCGATGTTGTCCATGGAAACGCCCAGCGTCGATGCGCAGATCTTCCGCAGGGAGGTCTTGAAGCCCTGACCCATTTCGGTAGAGCCGACCAGAATGGTGACCTTCTCCCCTTCCTTGACAAGCTTGGCGTGTGCCTTGATGATCGCCTGCTCGCCGTTGCCGGTGAATGCGCCGCCGTGGTTGTACATGGCAACGCCGATGCCCTTGCCGCAGCCGGGCTTATATTCTTTGATCTTTCTCCGGTAATCGGATTCCTTCGTCAGCACGTCGATCATCTCGGGCAGCTTGACCTCTTCGATGATGTGACCGTTGGTGGTGGTCTCGTCGCCCTTTTTGCAGATATGCTTCATCTTGAATTCCAAAGGATCGACACCGAGATGACGGGCAATGTGATCCATATGGGTCTCGATCGCAAACAGCGTCTGCGGTGCGCCGAAGCCTCGGAATGCGCAGGTCGGGAAGGTGTTTGTGCCGATGCCCTCACCCTTGAGATAGGTGTTGGGGAAGGTATACACACCGTTGCCGTGGAAGACACCGCGCTGCAGCACGACATAGGAGGAAGAAAGATAGGCACCGCAGTTGTAATAGATATGCCCCTGCACGCCGATGACCTTTCCGTCCTTGATCGCGGATTTATAGATACACTTGGACGGATGACGCTTGACGGAGAACTGCGTATCCTCCTCGCGGTCAAAGACCATCTTGATGGGCTTGTGAACGACATTCTCCGCAACGAGCAGTGCACCGCAAAGCACATCGGGGAAATGCTCCTTGCCGCCGAAGGCACCGCCGGTGGTCGCCTGACGGATAATGATATCGTCATAGGGGATGTCCAGCAGACCTGCAATGGACTTACGGATATAGAATGGGCACTGCGCGGAGGCGTAGAACACGAACTTGCCGTCTTCCATGGTTGCGATCGCACTGTTGGTCTCCAGATGTACATGCTCCTGATAGGGCGTGGTGATCGTCTCCTCGAAGATCTCGTCCGCCTCGGCAAAAACCTCTTCCATCGGTCTGCCCTTTTCGCAGAACAGCTCGCACATCACATTGCTGTTCTTTTCAGGAAACATCGGACCGCCGACGCAGTTGATACCGTCGTCAATGGTGACGGCGGGGGTCTGCTCTTCGTAATCGATCCTGATCTTGCTCTTGAGCTCCTTCAGAACGCCGCGGTCGGGACCGACCACAAGACCGATCGTCTCGCCGACATAGAGCACATACTCGTCTGCAAAGCATCTCCAGTCCTTGGCGATCATCCACAGCTCATTCTTTCCCTTGGCGGGAATATCCTTTGCGGAGATGAAATGATAGCCCTCGGGAAACTCCGGAAGCGAAATATTCAGAATTTTGCCTCTCGGAACGGTGGAGCGCACCATATATGCATACTGCATATCCGGGAAGGACAGGTCGCAGACATATTTTGCTTCACCGCGTGCTTTCTGAACAGCATCGACTCTCGCAATTCTATCGCCGATTTTTGTTGCCGACATTGTTTTGCCTCCTTTTTCAACGCATCGTTTTCCGTGCGTCTGCGGGAGCAGGCGCAAAAGCGCATACTACTCCCATTACTCTACTTAAGAGTATACACCATTTTATCCAAGAGCGCAAGTGAAAATCGGTAAAAAATCATAGAATATTGCCAAAAAATCATGCCAAAAAGCGTTATTCTGTGTAAAAAATAACCATTCAGTCCGTGGCGTTCCATATCCTTGAACACTGTTCCTGCCATTGTGAAACGCCGCAAGAGCAGCGGCGGCACTGCCCGCTCTGAGGCGGGTCTTTCCCTGCACGACGACGAAAAATCAGAAGCTGCAGTATTGCATTTTTCCGTTGCCTTTGGTATAATAGTCGTGCCAAACAAGTCAATGATTCTAACCAAAAGCGTGTATTTTTGTCTCCCGGCAAAAACACAGGCTCTGTTTCACATGCTTTTGGTTTAGTTATGTGACTTGTTTGGCGACAGCGGAGCTGCGTGTTTTTCGGTGCGCAGCTTCGGCTGCGCACTTTTTTGTTGCCCCATAAGAAATCAAACAAAAGAAAAGGAGAAAAGACAATGAAAAAAAGACTGACGGCACTATTCCTTGCATTCGCGCTTGTGTTCGCACTGCTGCCTGCGGCAGTCCTGACGGCGAGCGCGGAAACCTACTCCGGCACCTGCGGCGAGAACTTAACTTGGACGCTGGACACCGAGACCGGCGTGCTGACCATCTCCGGTGAGGGGAAGATGGATTGGGAAATCATTGACGATATTCCGTGGCTTCCCTATAAGTCAGACATAAAAGAGGTAGTAATCGGAGATGGCGTAACTAACATCGGATTTGCGGCATTTTGGGGATACCCTGTGGCAAGCGTCTCACTTCCAAATAGTATAACAAATATTGAAGGGTTTGCATTTACCGGTTGCAGCGAACTGGCAAACATCACGCTCCCTGCTAACTTAGAAAAAATAGGTGATACTGCGTTTTCTTATTGCAGCGGACTGTCAAGC
>PITX01000089.1 GCA_017577345.1 Clostridiales bacterium | reverse complement strand
GCATACCTCTGGTCATCGGCGTGTTCGGCTCAAATTTCGCAGCCCCCATGCCTTTTAACAGTCCGCGGCTGACTGCAAAGTCGATACCCTTATGTGCCCAGTTGTTCGGAGCGGGAACATCCGTAAACGACCTGCTCGGGCAGGATGCATCTCCCGGGCAAATCTGTTTTTCCGTCTTGGTTGCGCCGCAGTGCAGGCAGGAATACAGAATCAGTTCGCCTGCCAAACTGCCGCTGTCCCACCGATGCCCCTGCGCAGGGATCGTCTCCGTATAGCTGCTGCCGCAGCCTGCACAGACATAGGTGATATAGCCGTCGTGTGTACAGTCCGGTTCTTTGTTGCTCTGCACCTCAAAGCAGCAGATATGCGGTGTCCATTTGGCATACAGCGTTATATCCTGCAGCCATGAATAAACCGTTGTTTCATCCACACGCGTTCCCGGCGTATAATCCGCCGAGGTGTACCAACCCGCAAACTCATACCCCGTGCATGTCGGCACTGTGAGGAAGCTCATTTTCTGACCGAATGAAACAGTGTAGGAGGCACTCTGCAAATCCTGTATGCAGGGATTCAAAGTGACTGTCATTTTTCGTGACGGTGACGGCGCATAATTTCCCGTATTCAGATTGATCCGATGAAAAACCGGCGTACCGGACTGTGTGCAGTACCAGCAGACGGCATCACCCGTAACGATCGGCTTGCAGTCAGACAGCGGCACATCAGCGGAGGAAATCGCCGATGTCATTCTTCCCTCACCATCCAGGAACACATATTGCAGTGTTCCCTGCAGCGTCCACAGCAGCAGGAAGCGTTCTTTTGTGATTTTCACCAAATGCGGTGTCGATACCGCACCGCGATAAGCCGCCTCATCCGGATAGTTCGTAATCCGGCGCACGGTTGTCCCATGCGCGGAGAAATCGGTTTTGTCGGTAACCGTGACAAAAATATTCCGAACGCGGTTAAAGTCAGAATATGCGTCCTGCAAAACGGAATTTCCCGCAATCAGATAGCAGGAAGATGAGGCTTCAAAGCCGCCGACGCTCACACCGGTAGCATTGTCGCCGATTTGTCCCGCGATCGGCAGGACATCTACGCTGTCGCAGTAACCATATTCACCAAGAAAATGGTCAGATCCCGCTGCCTCGGGATAACGAATCAGACACACAGCACGCGGATAAGCATCGCCATGATCCACGGCAAGCAGCTTCCCGTCGTCAACACCCACAAACTGGTTGAAGGAATGGCTGACATAGCCTTCGTAAATATTGGAAATTCTCGTCTGGCTGTCTGTGATCTCCATGGTGGAAATGCGGATGGACAATGTCATATTTGCCTGATGGCAAAGGCCGTCTGAATAACGGTACATCTCATGGGCTGTCCGCAGATACAGAATGTCGCCGCTCTGCGCCATCCGCAGGCTTCCCGCATCAAACGGGATGCGGGTGTTTGCCCCGTACAGGGATGCCGCGCAGAGTCTGTTCCACTTTTTATCGTAACTGACCACGCGCAGGACTTCTTTTTCGTTATCCTCTAAAAGGTTTTCCTGCCCGAATACCAGAAAATATTCATCCGTTCCTTCATAAAATCCGCCGAACAAAGGAAGCTCCATCGGAAGATATTTCGCGGAGTGAAACATATCCGCTTCGTCATAGTATTCAATCATCACTTGATCGCAGACCGCTTCCACGCGCATAAGAGAGCCGTCCTCGCAGGCGACCAGATAAGAGCAGACCGGAGAACTGAAACGGGTATAATTCTGGCTTCCTATATTATAGCTCTCTGCCGCCAGCGCATGTGGAAGAACAGGACACATGATAGCTATGGCAAGAATAATTGCTGTCAGTTTTTTGCTCATACCTTTCACTTCCCTCCGAAATAATCATACCAAACCGCAGGATTCGTGTCAATGCGACACGGGATATAAAAATAATCGGAATTACGAAAATAAAGGTTGCAATTTTGAAAAACATCTGTTATAATTGCCATGCATTCAGGAAATGGCGCGAACATCATATGGGGGTATAGCTCAGCTGGGAGAGCGCTTGAATGGCATTCAAGAGGTCAGCGGTTCGATCCCGCTTATCTCCACCATAGGAAAAGGACACCCGATGGGTGTCCTTTTCCTATGCGTGTCGAAAAACCCTTTTCGACACGCTGAGGCAGAGCGGCATTGCCGCCCTGCCTTTTGTGTTTCTGTTAGTCTTTGCCTTTCTTGAATGCAAAAAGGCATTTTGGGTCGACTTGATGCTTATTCTATTTGGATGATTTCAAGGTGCGTCCGTTTCGGGAAGAAAATCAGCCCGTCCCGAGACCGATGCAGTGCCAGTTGCCGTCGTCCTGCAGCTCCAAAGCGAATGTCCGATAAAAGATGAGCTTCCCGGCATATTGGTCCGTTCCCTCGTATGTATTGCCCGCCCAGATCTCGCCAGATTCGGCATTCCACGGGACAAATGCACATTCAAAGCCGCCCTCGACGGTTTTACCGTCTTCGCTGATCTTGCGCACGCTCCAACGAGTGACCTCGTAATCATCCGCGCCGTATCCGTTTCCCGGCTCAAGTGTGTGCATGTGCTCGCCAAAGGCTGTGTTTACGAAGAAATAGGCTGCTTCCGTCGGCGTACCGTCAAAATGGAAGGATATCCGCTCATAATCGGCATCCATGCCATCATACAGCCGCCTGACACTATCGGCAATCGGGCAGTAGTATTCGTAGTCAAGAGACGGAGCCTCGGCACTCCAAACGCTCACGGTATTTCCGTCGGAATATTCAACAGTCCCCCAGCCGCTGTCAGCCCGGAAGGTCATGCTCTTTGTACCGTCCGCAGAGACGGCAGTCAGCCAATAATCGCTCGGCTCTGTGGACGGAGCCTCCACCCGCGTCCAGTTCAGTGCACACAGCGCATTATGTACGCTCGCGCTAAAATACTGTCCGTCGGATGTATAGGTGTTCCATGCGCCTTCGTCTGCAAGATACAGTGTCAGCGAAATGTCGCCGGATTCAGCCAGACTCCGAATTGATACCGTGGGATGAATTGCTCCTTTGGCGTCAAAATCATGATACATCTGCATTGCCGCCGCAGTATATGCATTGCCATACCACTCCAGCATCTCCGGCGTGCCGTAATCCTGTTCGATTGTCGCGCTATCGAGCGTGCCGATCCGCATCCATTCGTCAGTTGTCGAACGCAGAAGGAGCAGGTACGGCTGTCCGGAGCTGCTATGCTCGGTGATCCATTTCTGACCGCCGATGAGCTCTGTCTGCATACCATCGGCAAGTTTGATATTTCGCTGATCCTCCGGCAGCAGACGGTATTCCAGCAAATACAGATTGATCGTGTGGTAGAGTGAAGCTGTTCCTGTGTTCATTTGCGTGATCCCTGTGATTTCCGCGTCGGCAATGGGATTGCCGGTATTGGTATTCCACATGGCAATGCTCTGCGCCACATAGTCGCGCGCGAAATCAATGACGGGTGCGAGAAATTCGCTTCGTTCCCCTTCCGTGATCTCATCGCTCACACGGATCTTATCTTTCAGGCTGCCACCGTCGATCAACATCACGGCATCGTTCGACAGAGCTTCCCAATTACCGTCCGCTGTCTGCACGAAGGACACCTGAATACTTTTTATTCCGTCGCTGTCTGAAAATACTACATCGACAGTCTTTTCCTTCGTTCTGTTGGAAACGGTACTGTGATTGTCAGAAATATAAAGACCGATTTCCTGCATTTCCTCCATATTGCGGTAAACGGTATAACGATCTTCCGAAATGCTGAGACCGATTTTCTCTGCATACTCCTTTGCCAATGGCCAAGCCTCGCCAGCAAACCAGTCGTCAGGATATTCATCCGCTGTCTCATCGGGTTCCATGCTTGTTTCACTCTCCGAGGGCTGACTTCCCTGCTCTGTGTTCTCTTCGTTTGCTCCCGTGAAGGTGCAGCCTACAGTGATCGCGGCAATGAGCAGCAGGGCGATCAGCGTATAAGCTGCCGTCCTCGGCTTCTTGACGATCAGCCGGATGCGTTCCTTGATATTCCGACCGCTGCCCGTCATGGTCGTAGCAGTAACAAAGATTGCGGGACGCTTCTCACAGGTCAGCTCAATGAGGGTTCGTCCGTATTCCGCACGGTTTTCCTCGCCGATACGCTTTATCGTTGCCTCATCGCAGGCCAGCTCCGCGTCATTGCGTGACAGTACCGCAGCAAGCCAGACAAGCGGGTTATACCAATGGAGCGCAAGGCATACGCCGCGCAGGACGGACCAGATATGGTCGCCATGGCGGTAGTGCGTAGCTTCATGCTCAATGGCATAGCGCAGGACAGGAAAACGGTCGGAAAGCTCCGGTGTCACATAGATGGCAGGACGGATCAGTCCGAACAGACAGGGCGTATCGATTTGATCGGAGGTATAGACAGGAAGCGGACAGCCGCCGATCTCCAATGCCTTCCTCGAGTGCCGCAGTTTGAAGTAAAAACGCAGATTTGTGATGAGGAACCACAGTGCGATCATGCCTGCTCCTGCAATCCAGACGATCATGAGAATATCGGATACAGTAATGGGTGTGCCGGTTTTCACTGCGGCAGTATTCGGCTCTATCTGCCAAGTCAGTCCGCTGATTGTGATTGTATATCGCTCATTCTGCTGCACCGGGTCTGTGTTAGCATCGGGCGCAACGACAACAATATACGGTGTTTCTTCTCCCGCATATCCGACTGTAGCGGAGGAAAGCGAGGGTGCCGCAGCGGCAGGGCGGTCTATCAAATTCATCACACTGAAGCCCGTGCTGCCGAAGGTCACAGGCACTAACAGCCGAAGCAGGACTAATGCCCAAAGCGCATACTGCACGCGCAGGCTGATTTTGCCCTTAAAAATACATCGCAGAGCGATCACGATTGCGGTCAAAACCGCAGAAGAGATGATCCATTCAAGCATCCGTCTTCGCCTCCATTTCCTTCAGAAGCTCGTGTAACTCGTCGATTTCCTCCTTGGAAAGGGACTGCTTGCGCGTCATTGCGCTGACCATCAGATTGAGACTTCCCTTGTAGACCCTGCCGAGAAAATTTTCCGCCTCATGCAAGGCGGCATCCTCACGGCAGATCAACGGACGAAAGGTTTTCTTTCCCGTTTCCGAATCACTGAGCACCGCGCCCTTTGCCACCAGGCGGCTCAGAAGCGTCAGCGTAGTGGAGCGGCTCCAGCCGCAGTGCTCCTGCATCTGCTCCGTCACCTCGCGCCCTGTGCACGGTGCGTGCTCCCAAAGGTGCTCCATTACATCCCATTCCGCCGAGGTCAGGCTTATGTTTTGTTGGCTCATTTTATTTCCCCCCTTCTTTGTCTACATCTGTAATCACATTATAGCAAAACAGTCTACAATTGTCAACACTTTTTTCGAAAAAATAGATATAATGACCGCTTGCATCCGTTATGGCTTTGCGGTACAATCGAATTAGATATTTTGCCAAAAAACAGGAGGATTTACCGCGATGGAGAACGCATTGGATCCGAGAATTGAAAAAGCCCTGCCCGCATGGTGCAAACAAACGGAAGTAAAGACCGTGCGCCTGCAGACGACCCTCGAGCAGGTCGGCAAAAGCCGTTTCGGCGGTAGCTTAGGAGAAGCACCGCTCGATGAGAACGGTCAGCCGCTGCGTCTTCTGTGCGCCATATTCTGCAGTGAAGTACACGGCATTCCGGATTTCCCCGAAAAAGGCGTTTTGCGCTTTTATGTTATGGAAGAACCGCTGTACGGCATGGATTATGAGCATCCGTGCGCACAGAAAAACTGGCGCGTTTTGTACGACCCGGAGGAGCCGGATGATCCGCCCGAAACACAGCAGGATATGGAAACGGAGTTTCCGATCAAGGGCTGCTTCTGCCTGACGCCATCCGAGCAGAGGGAACCGCTTGCGCCGCCCGATTACCGTTTCAAGGATGAATTTGAGCGTTTTATGCTTCGTTACGGGCGCAGTGAACCGATCGACTGGGACGAATATGATGCGATTATGGAA
>PITX01000088.1 GCA_017577345.1 Clostridiales bacterium | reverse complement strand
TGAGTCGGCACTGCCGTGTGATCTTCGACGGTAACGGCTACAGCGCGGAATGGATCGCAGAGGCTGCCCGACGCGGTCTGCCCAATCTGCCGAGCATGGTATCCTCCATTCCCAGTCTGACAACGGATAAGGCAGTGGAACTGTTCGGCAAATTCGGCGTATTCACCAGAGCGGAGCTGGAGTCCAGAAGCGAAATCATGTATGAGACCTTCACGAAGGTGACCTGCATTGAGGCGCGGACAATGCTCCACATGGCGGCAAAGCATTATATTCCGGCGATCGTCCGCTATACTGCCCGCCTGGGAGACTCCATCTGCAAGGTACGCACTGCCTGTCCGCTGGCAAGTGTGCGTGTGCAGGAAAAGCTGCTGGAGCAGACCAGCGAATTGCTGACTGCCGCCAGTGACGCACTGGAGCATCTGCGTGAAAGCATGGAGCACGGCAACCGGATAGACAGCATGAAGGAGCTTGCGAATTTCTGCCATGACACCGTGGTACCCGCCATGAAGGCACTGCGTGAACCGATCGACCGTCTGGAGCTGATTGTGGACAAGGACATCTGGCCGGTACCGACCTACGGCGACCTGATGTTTGAAGTGTAAAACCAAAAAAGCAGGGCATCGCAGCCCTGCTTTTTTTATTTGAATAACAAATTCATATCCACCGTGGTCTCGATGCCCGGCAGAATACCGGCATCGGAATACTGCAAACAGTCGAAGCGATAGCGGAAGGTAGGATTGTCGCCGTACTCCGCAAGCCACAGCTGATAATTCTGCAAACGGATGAAGTCCAGATACGCGTAGCCGTAATCCTGATTGAAATAGACGCCGGGGGTATAGCCCTGCTGACGGACTGTCTCGCAGAATGCCACGGAGCAATCGGTCAATGGGATTGCGCCGGGGTCGGTAATGCGCGACTGCCCGGAAACCTGCTCCCAGTCATAATAGACCGGAAGCTCCAAAGGCTCCCCGTCCAACAGGTCACAGACATATTCTGCCTCCTCGACTGCCTCCTCGACCGTCAACGCCTGCGAGAAGAAATACACGCCGACCCGCAGACCTGCTTCTTTTGCGCCGTTGAGATTGTCCCAAAACAGCTCATCCTCGTAGAGCAGTCCCTTAGTAGAGCCCCGGTAGCCTGCGCGGACAATGGCAAATTCGATGCCCGCGTCTCTCACCTGCTCCCAGTCGATCAAGCCCTGATGCGTAGAGACATCGATGCCCGCCACCGCGCCGGGATAGCGGAGGAAGCCGTCCTCCATCGTGAAGTCCTCTGTCTTGCGTTCATTCAGCGGCGCCGTTTCCTCGGTTGCCTCGGTTTCGGGCACCTTCGGCTCTTCCTGCATAAAGCAGGAACGCAGTAATAACCCCATCACCACGGTGAATACCACGGCGGCAAGAACGGTGATCCATAAAACGAGAGCGCATCTCGGTTGTTTCTTTCTTCGCATAAGTAACCGCCTTTCCGCCGTCATTATACCACATTCGTCAATCCCTGTCGAAAAAAGACTTGTCTGTACGGGTTTTTTATTGTAGAATAAAGAAACTACAGATTTGGAGGTCTTCCGATTGACTTACAAGCTGCGCAGATGGGCTGCCGCTCTTCTGCTTCTGACAGTGCTCTGTTCGCTGTATGCCTGCAGCGAGCCGCAGTCTCCTGCCGAGACCGCGGCAACAGAGCCGGATGCAAATACCACGGCAAGAATTTCCGCCGTCGGTGATATCTACCTGAGCAAGGATGAGATCGACGACGCAAGGTGTGCAGACGGCTCGTATAATTTTATGCCGCAGTTTTCTGATGTCTACGCCGCCCTGTCCAAGTCTGATCTGACCATTGGCAATTTTGAGGGCACCTTCGCCGGAACTCCTTACGGGATGGAAAGCGGCAGCTATCCGGACGAGCTCGCCGTTGCGCTGAATGACGCAGGCTTTGACCTGCTGCAGACAGCAAACTCCTTCAGCGTCTATAACGGTCTTGCCGGACTCACGCGTACCAAGGATGTCATTGAAAACAACGGGATGCTTTGTTCGGGCACCTACCGCAGTGCAGAAGAACGAAGCAGAGATCAGGTCACGATCTTTGAAATCAACGGAATCCGCTTCGGCGTGATCTCCTTTACCAAAGGGTTCGGCGGCATGAGCATTCCTTCAGGCGAAGAATACTGCGTTGACCTTCTCTATACGGACTATGCCACCGACTATGAGGAAATTGACACGGTGGGCATTACAGCCGCCATTGAAAACGCGAAGCAGCAACAGCTGGATGTGCTGATCGCCATGCTGCACTGGGGCAGTGAAAATGTCCGCGATGTCAGCAGGCGGCAGGAAGAGATTGCCGATCTGATGTTCCACAACGGCGTAGATGTAATTATCGGCTCCCATCCGCACTTAGTCGGCAAGGTGGAGCAGCGTTCTGTGCGTATGGACGACGGCTCGCGTAAAAATGTTCTGATCGCTTACAGCCTCGGCGATTTCTGCACCGTCAGCCACGGGCAGAGCAATATGTCACCGATTTTGAACATGGTATTCACCCGCGACGCTTTCTCGGGTGAAACAACGCTGACAAGCGTCAGCTGCTCCAGCGTTGTTTCCATGGACAACGGCGCGGAGGCACCGGATCGCTACACGATCATCGATGCAGATAACGCCATCGCACTGTATGACGGCAACTACTACGACAGAATTTCACGGGATCTGTACCAGCTGCTGCTGTCAAAGCGGGACTCACTGCTTTCCGCTTTGGGACTTGAGACGAAATAAACAAAGGACACTTCCGGGCGGAAGTGTCCTTTATTTCTTGCAATAAGATGGATTAGCCGTTCTCGCGCATCTTAGCAAAGCACTCGCTGCAGTATACGGGACGGTCGGTCTTCGGCTCGAACGGAACACGAGCTTCGCCGCCGCAGTTTGCACAGACAGCAGTGAAATACTCTCTCGGGCTGCGGGCAGCATTCTTGCGAGCGTCACGGCAGGCCTTGCAGCGCTGGGGCTCATTCTGGAAGCCTCTCTCCGCATAGAATTCCTGCTCGCCGGCGGTGAACACGAACTCTGCGCCGCATTCCTTGCAAACTAAAGTTTTGTCTTCGAACATGTTGGTTTACCTCTCTTGATAAGTGATTTGCCCTGACGCTATCCATCAAAAAAGTTGCTGGTTTTACACAGGGTTGGTTAATATTGCGAACGGCAAAATACCGATAACGCCAAAAATAGATGTAAAATCATTATAGCATTTGGTATAATTTTGTCAACACTTCATGAAAAAATTATTTCAAAAAACGATACTTTTGTGAATTATTCACGGATTTCAGCTATCATTTTCATTCAAAAAGACAACTGATCCCCCTGATTATTCTGCAAATGCAGGTGGTCATAGGCAAGCTGTGTCACGCTGCGTCCTCTGGGGGTACGGGTCAGGAAGCCGATCTGCATCAGATACGGCTCGTAGACATCCTCCAGTGTCACCGCCTCCTCGCCGATCGTCGCCGCCAGCGTTTCCAGTCCGACAGGGCCGCCGTGGTAGAAGTTGATGATGGCAGTCAGCATCCTGCGGTCAGTCGCGTCGAGTCCCAGCTTGTCCACCTCCAGCTTGCTCAGCGCATGGTCGGCGGCATCCTTGGTGATCACGCCGTCATAATAGATCTGTGCAAAGTCGCGGACACGGCGCAGCATCCGGTTTGCGATACGCGGTGTACCACGGCTGCGTGAAGCAAGCTCCATCGCACCGTCCGGGTCGATCTCCATGCCCAGAAGCGTTGCCGAACGCGTGATGATGCGGCACAGCTCCTCGGGTGTATACAGCTCCAGTCGGAAGCTGACACCGAAGCGGTCGCGCAGCGGCGCGGAAAGCTGACCTGCACGGGTCGTTGCACCGATCAGGGTAAAGCGCGGCAGATCCAAACGGATCGAATTGGCAGAGGGACCCTTGCCGACGATAATGTCAATGGCAAAGTCCTCCATCGCAGGATAGAGGATCTCCTCTACCGCCGTATTCAGTCGGTGGATCTCATCAATGAACAGAATATCACCCTCGCTGAGATTGGTCAGAAGCGCGGCAAGATCGCCCGCCTTTTCGATCGCAGGACCGGAGGTGATGCGGATATTTACGCCCATTTCATTGGCAATGACACCTGCAAGTGTCGTCTTGCCCAGGCCGGGAGGACCGTAGAGCAGCACATGATCGAGCGGCTCATTGCGGCGGCGTGCCGCTTCGATATAAACCGACAGATTTTCCTTGACCTTTTCCTGTCCGTTGTATTCATTCAGATGCTTTGGACGCAGAGAGAATTCTCCGTCGTCACCGGCGGTAAAGCTGGTCGTGACGATCGGTGCATCCATATCCTGAGAAAAATCAATACTCATGCCTTCACCTCATCACCATTGCACGCAGACAGCGGCGCACGATCTCCTCGGTGCTCAAGCCCTCGGCAGGGATACCGCGCAGGGCGGCACCGATCTCGCCTTGTGTATAGCCAAGCTCCGCCAGAGCCGCCTGTGCCAGTGCCAGATTACTGCCTGAGGCAGGTGCAGGTGCGGCAGAAGTGCCGGACAGGTCGACCTCCGTGACGGTGCCGAGCTTGTCCTTCAGCTCCAGAATGATACGCTGTGCCAGCTTTTTCCCGATGCCGGGCGCGGCGGTCAGTGCCTTTTCGTCCTGCGTGACGATAGCAAGCGCAAAGCGCTCCGGTGATGCCGCGGAAAGGATGGCCAGTGCCGCTTTTGGACCGACACCGGTCACGCCGAGCAACAGCTCAAAGCAGCGGAGCTCTTCCCTGCCGGAAAAGCCGAAAATATCAAACGCGTCCTCGCGGATATTACAATAGGTATACAGCCGCGCCGTCTGACCGATACGCAGCTTGGAAAGCGTATATGCCGTGGTATGGCAGGCAAATCCGATGCCGCCGCAGTCCACAACTGCCAGATTGCCCTCCATCAGGGTGATCTCGCCATTCAAATAATAAAACATCGTTATCCTCTCTTTGCAAGCAGACTGGTGGAGCTTCGCGCATGGCAGAGCGCGATTGCAATTGCATCGGCGGCATCATCCGGACGCGGCACCTTCTCCATTTTCAGAAGCCGCCGCGTCATGTCCATGACCTGCCGTTTCTCTGCTTTTCCGTAGCCGACGACCGCCTGCTTGACCTGCATGGGCGTATACTCAAACAGCGGCACGCCTGCACGCTCAACGGCAAGCAGGATCACACCGCGTCCGTGAGAAACGCCGATACCGGTCGTAATATTATGCCCCCAGAACAGCTCCTCTACTGCAACTGCATCCGGCTTCGTCACCTCCAGCAACCGCGTAATATCCTCATAGAGCATATTCAGCCGCTGCGGAAAGGTCAGATCTGTCGGCGTTGTGACCGTGCCGTACTGCAGAAGCGAGTAGCTTCCCCGATCTGCACGGATCAGTCCAAACCCCGTAGTCGCATAACCGGGGTCAATTCCCAGAATAATCAAGGCTCAGGAAAACAGTTCGGCAAGCCATGTCTTAGCCGCCGCGATCCATTCGGGATATGCCATGTTCAGAAGCCATGTGATGATGCCGAGAACGACGATGACAAACAGTACCCATGCAAGCACACGCTTCCATCGGGGACTCGGCTCAAAGGGAGCCTTTTCCGCTTCCTCCATGATCTCATTTTTATTGTTCTGCTCTTCCATTCCTATCACCTCAACTGTATCATATCATACTTTTCCGGATTTTGCAGTATTTTTTTCTGCTTTTTCCGTCGCCGCCCCGCTTTACTTGCCGCGCTGCTTATGGTATAGTTTTTATAGCTTGATACAAAGGAGAATGCAAGATGAAAAAGCGAATTATTGCACTTCTGCTCCTGCTGCTGTTCGTGGTGAGTCTGACCGGCTGCGGTTTCCGGGGCTGTGTCCCGATAGAAAGAGAAGAACCGCCGAA
Organism: Clostridiales bacterium; assembly: GCA_017577345.1. GTDB lineage: Bacteria > Bacillota > Clostridia > Oscillospirales > Oscillospiraceae > JAZOXB01. The sequence continues at coordinate 254 of PITX01000088.1, read as the reverse complement.
GGAAACACACGCCAGAGCGACGATTGCGACCGTGGAAGAATCAACACGGGTAATCACGGAAGCAACGACCGAAGCCACGGAAGAAACGGAAAATGAAAGCGCAGTCACCGATATCGGCGTGGTCGACGGCAACACCTACACCAACAGAACCATCGGAATTGTCTGCACGCTGCCGGAGGGCTGGTATGTCTACAACGAGACAGACCTTGCTTCACTGAACAATCTGGTCGGTTCAATGCTGGACGGCACCGCGA
>PITX01000087.1 GCA_017577345.1 Clostridiales bacterium | reverse complement strand
TCTTCGCTTCGCCGCAAGCGGCAAAGCTCAATCATTCCGTTGCGCTTCCTCTCCGATGGGCAATCGCTTTGCTGGATTGCCCATCGGTTATTCTTTGAGCCTATGTACGCCGACGGACGCGAGTTGCTTGTCTTCCGAACTTTTTGACAGCCTGTCAGCGTGTCGAAAAGGGTTTTTCGACACGCTGAAGAACGCTGTCGCAATTTGCGGCAGCGTTCTCAGTATATTGAGCTGATAAAGTTCAAATCATCAGACTACAGACAAGATCGCTGTAGGCAGTCGGGTCTTCCAGGGGCAGATTTGCCATCAGAAGACCCTGCTGATACAGAAGCTCTGTGTATTTCTTCGCTTTTTCCGTGTCGGATCCCATGCAACTCTGCAACGCGGTCATCGCAGCATGGTCGGGATTGATCTGGAGCACCTTACCGGCCTTAAGCTCCGCAGTCGGGTCCATCGTGCGGAAATACTTCTCCATTTCAAAGCTCATACCGCCGTCAGGCACCATGGAGACCGCGTGCGTACCGAGGTCGTTGGAAACGCGCACATCCGCTACCTTTTCTCCGAGGGTATCCTTGATGAAAGCGATGCAGTCCTTGAAGGTCTCTGCCTTTTCCTCTGCGGCTTTCTTTTCCTCCTCGGTCGCAAGGTCAAGGTCATCCGTGAGAATATTGCGGAACTCATGCTCTTCGTATTTACTAAGTGTCTGCGGAATGAATTCATCGACCTGCTCCGTCAGAAGCAGTACATCAAAGCCGCGTTCGCGCAGGAGCGCAGTCTGCGGCAGCTTGGAAAGCTGCTGCGTGCTGTTTCCGGTGACGAAATAGATATGCTTCTGCGATTCCGGCATTTTCTCGCAGTATTCCTTGAGCGTGACGAGCTTGCCCTCTTTATCGGAATGAAATTCCACTAAATCCTGCAGCATTTCCTTGTGCATCCCGTAATCGGAGACAAGACCGTACTTGAGATTACGGCCGAAGGCAGCATAGAATTTTTCGTAGGTCTCTCTGTCCTGCTCCAACAGACGCAGCAGCTCTGCCTTGATCTTCTTTTCCAGATTGGACGCGATCGTTTTCAGCTCTCTCGTATGCTGCAGCAGCTCGCGGCTGATGTTCAGGCTCAGATCCTGCGTATCTACCACGCCGCGCACAAAGCGGAAATGCTCCGGCAGCAGATCCTCGCAGTGATCCATGATCATCACGCCGGAGGAATAAAGCTGCAAGCCGGATTTGAAATCCTTGGTGTAAAAGTCATAAGGGGCTTTTGCAGGAATGTAGAGCAGTGCCTTATAAGTGACAGTTCCTTCAACGGAAATCGGTATAATGCCGACCGGCTCTTCATAATCAAAGAATTTCTCTCGGTAGAAGGTTTTATATTCCTCGTCAGAGACATCCTTCTTGTTCTTCTGCCAAAGCGGTACCATGGAATTGAGCGTCTGATCCTCGATGACGGTTTCGTATTTCGGCTCTTGGTCGTCCTTGGTTTCCTCGGTCGGCTTACGCTCCTCGACCTCCATCTTGATCGGGTAACGGATATAGTCGGAATACTTCTTTACCAGTCCGCGCAGACGGTACTCGCTCAAATACTCGCTGTATCGCTCTTCTTCGGTATCCTGCTTGATGCTGAGGGTGATTTCCGTACCCACTGTATCCTTTTCACATTCCGTGATGGTATACCCATCTGCACCGGAGGACTGCCATTTCCACGCCTGCTCTGATCCGAATTTTTTGGAGATCACAGTAACCTCATCAGCGACCATAAAGGCGGAATAAAAGCCGACGCCGAACTGACCGATGATGTCGATATCCTCCTGCTTCTCCATCGCCGTCTTAAAGCTCAGAGAGCCGCTGTGCGCGATCGTGCCGAGGTTTTCTTCCATTTCCTCCTTGCTCATGCCGATACCGTTATCGGAAACGGTGAGCGTTTTCGCCTCTTTGTCGGCGGCAAGGCGAATCAGGAAATCGCTTCTGTTCAGTCCCACGGACTGATCCGTCAGTGAAAGATAGGCAAGCTTATCAATCGCATCGGAGGCGTTCGAGATCAGCTCTCGCAGAAAAATCTCCTTATGCGTATAAATAGAGTTGATCATCAGATCCAACAGACGCTTGGACTCTGCCTTGAACTGCTTTTTAGCCATAAAATTCATCTTCCTTTGTTGTTTTGGCACTCATCAATCAAGAGTGCTAATGCTATTATAACGCGTAAAATTGAAAATGCAAGCCCTGTAACAAAGAATTCATACTTTATTTCTACCCTGTTGTGTGATAAACTGATCAAGAGGTGAGGTTTATGATCACTGTCAGCGATCTGGCATTGCAATTCGGCGGTACATTTCTTTTTCAGCATGTTGATCTGCAATTCACAGCAGGCAACTGCTATGGTGTGATCGGCGCGAACGGTGCAGGAAAATCGACCTTTTTGAAGCTCCTGTCCGGCGATCTGGAATCGACAAAGGGCGAGATCTCCATCAAACCCGGTCTGCGTATGTCTGTGTTAAAGCAAAATCAGTTTGAATATGACGCATATTCCGTGATGGACACGGTGATCATGGGCAACAAACGCCTGTACGAAGTCATGAAGCAAAAGGATGCTCTGTATGCCAAGCCTGATTTTTCGGATGAGGACGGAATGCTTGCCTCTGAGCTGGAAATTGAATTTGCAGAGATGAACGGTTGGGAGGCAGAATCGGACGCAAGTCGTATCTTGCAAGGACTTGGTATTCCCATAGAGCTCCATTACGACATGATGGCGGACACCGATCCGCGCTTAAAGGTCAAGGTGCTGCTTGCACAGGCACTGTTCGGCAATCCCGATATTATTCTTTTAGATGAGCCGACAAATAACTTAGATATTGAGTCGATCAACTGGCTGGAAAACTTTTTGCTTGAATATGAGGACAGCGGCACTGTGATCGTTGTCAGCCATGACCGCCATTTTCTGAATACCGTCTGCACGCACATTGTCGATATTGACTACGGTAAAATCAAGATGTATGTCGGCAACTACGATTTCTGGTATGAGTCCAGTCAGCTCGTGCAGACACTCCTGCGGAACAAAAACAAGCGCAATGAAGAAAAAATCGCGGAGCTGCAGGAGTTTATCTCCCGATTTTCCGCAAATAAGGCAAAAAGCAAGCAGGCTACAGCACGCCGCCGACTACTTGATAAGCTGAGCGTTGAAGAAATCCCGATGTCCTCGCGCCGCTATCCGTTTGTCGGTTTTACACGCGAGCGCGAGGTCGGTAAGGACATCCTGTTTGTTACCGATGTTTCCAAAACGGTAGACGGTGTGAAGCTACTGGACAAGGTAAGCTTTACGGTCGGCAAAAATGAAAAAATCGCCTTTGTCGGCGAAAATGAACTTGCACAGACCACAATGTTTAAAATCCTGATGGGTGAGCTTGAGCCGGACGAAGGCACTGTCAAATGGGGCGTTACGACCTCCCAAAGCTATTTTCCGAAGGACAATTCCGTTTTCTTTGAAAACTGCACGGATACGCTGGTAGACTGGCTGCGGCAGTTTTCGGCAAAAAAAGACGATGTATATCTGCGCAGTTTCCTCGGCAGAATGCTCTTCTCCGGCGAAGATGTTTTCAAGCCGGTCAATGTCCTCTCCGGCGGCGAAAAAGTCCGCTGTATGCTCTCAAAAATGATGCTGTCGGGCGCAAATGTGCTCCTGCTCGACCAGCCGACCAACCACCTCGATATGGAATCCATTCAGGCGGTCAACAACGGCATGAAGGCTTTCCCGGGGAATATCCTGTTTGCAAGCCATGATCACGAGCTTCTGCAATCCGTAGCAAACCGTATCATTGAATTTAAGCCTGACGGAACGATCTGTGACCGCCTCGGCACATATGACGAATATTTGGAGTTCAGTAAAGAGCAATAATGAACGGGCGCGTTGCTTCATACGGCAACGCGCCCGACAGACTGTCAAAAAAGTCCGTAACCGTCAAAATCAGTCAAACTTTTTTGGCGTGATGCAGAGATTTTGCATTTTTCAAAATCCAAAGTATTCCGAACTTTTCAACCAGAATAATGCTTGCTTCCGCAAGGATTTTGACTTACTGCGCAACTCTCACTCTACCGTACCTATGTACGCCGACGAGTGAGAGTTGCTTGTCTTCCGAACTTTTTGACAGTCTGTCAGCGTGTCGAAAAAGGTTTTTCGACACGCTGACGGGCGCGTTGCTTCATACGGCAACGCGCCCGAATCTTAACTGCTTATTCGGCAGCTTCCTCGGCGGGAGCTTCCTCAACAGGAGCAGCTTCCTCGGCGGGAGCTTCCTCTTCTGCGACCGGCTCAAGCAGAGCACGGATGGACAGAGAAATGCGCTTACGGTCTGCATCGACATCGATGATCTTAGCTTCAACTTCCTGACCTTCGGACAGAACATCGGCGACCTTCTCAACGCGATGATCGGCAACCTGAGAAATATGAATCAAGCCGTCAACACCGGGGATGATCTCTGCAAAAGCACCGAAATCAACGAGCTTAACGACCTTGACATTGGCAATATCGCCAACGGAATACTTTGCACAGAACTGGTTCCACGGATTCGTTTCCGGAGTTTTGTAGCCGAGGGAAATCTTCTTCTTTTCTGCGTCGAACTTAATAACGAAGACATCAATGCTGTCACCGACCTTGACGACCTCATCGGGGGTCTTGATACGGTCCCAGGACAGCTCGGAGATGTGAACCATGCCGTCTACGCCGCCGATGTCAACGAATGCGCCGTAGCTGGTGAGGGACTTGACGGTGCCGGTGTACTTCTTGCCGACCTCGATCTCGCTCCAAACCTTCTCGATTGCAGCCTTGCGAGCTTCACCGCTGACAGCACGGATGGAGCCGACAACTCTGCGACGGGCACGGTTGAATTCGGTGATCTTCATCTTCATGGTCTGACCCTTGAGTTCGCTCAGATCGCCGCCCTTGGCAATACCGGTCTGGGAAGCCGGAATAAATACACGAACGCCCTTGACATTGGCAACGACGCCGCCCTTATTCTCCTCGGTGATGATGCCTTCGACGGGAGTCTTTTCCTCGCATGCCTTCTCGACATCGTCCCATACCTTCATGCCTTCCAGCTTCTTGCGGCTGAGCTGAACGGTACCTTCCTGATCGTTGACGCGAACAACGAAAACCTCGATCTCATCGCCGACCTTCAGAATATCCTCGGGTTTAACAGTGGGATCTGCGCTGACTTCGTCATACGGGATGTAGCCGGCATGCTTCGTGCCAAGGTCTACCTGGACTTCGGTTGAACCGATCGCGGTAACGGTGCCAAAAACCTTATCTCCTGTATTTAAAGTCTTGATGGAGTTTTCGAGCATCGCTTCAAAGCTCTCCTCTACGACTGCATCAACATTAGTAATTTCGCTCATAGTCTTGTTGACCTCCTTTATAATCCACGCAGGTGTTGAAGCACCCGCAGTGATGCCGACAGTATGGCAGTTCTGATAAACAGCAGGCTCAAGCTCGTCCGCGCAGTCGATCAGATCGACTCTTGCGCAATGCTCCGAGCAGATATGTGCCAAGCGTCCGGTGTTGGAGCTGTTGCGGTCTCCGACGACGATCATAGCATCGCAAGTTGCAGCCAATTCCGCCGCTTCCGTCTGCCTGTTTTCAGTTGCTCTGCATATTGTATCAAAGATTTCCCGATTTGTACACTCTTTTTTTACGATTTTCTTACAAGAATCCCATAAAAATTGTGTACTTGTCGTTTGTGACACCATTGTAATAGGTAAATCTTTGTTGTTTTCTGAGGAAATCAGCCAATTTTTCAGCTCCTCGGCGTTAGAAAAAACAAGCGGATGCTTGCACCAACCGGCGATCGCAATGATTTCCGGATGTGTCGGAGTGCCGATGATCACAGGCTGTCTCCCCTGCTCCTCTGCTTTGGCTACCAAAGAATGGATGCGCTTGACCGACGGACATGTTGCATCTATGATCTCCACATTTTTCTGTTCCAGTGCCTCATAGACCGCACGCGGAATACCGTGGGAGCGGATGATAACGGTACAGCCGTCCGGAATTTTCTCCAATGCGGAGATTTCTTTCACGCCCAATTCTTCAAAATGACGCACAAGATGACGGTTATGCGCGATCGGGCCGAAGGTCACCGTTGCCTTTCCGTCCGCGATCGCCTGCTCCACCAGTCCGACCGCACGGTTGACGCCGTAGCAGAAACCGGCTGTTTTTGCAATCTTGATCTTCACAACATATCACCTAAC
>PITX01000086.1 GCA_017577345.1 Clostridiales bacterium | reverse complement strand
GTTTTTCCATTTTGTCCGAAAAATTACAATACGGGCAGAGAAAAATTACACAGGCGATTTGCAACCGACTGACAATAACAGGGTCAAAGTTTTTTCCTTTTAGGGGCAGCTCGAAACAACAACTGCGGTATACTCAATCTATCACGGCGCGGCAGGAGCTGCGCCGATTCCCATGATCCGAAAGGAGCAGAAAATGCTCAAATTATTTCGCAATCTGACCCGCCGCGACTGGGGGCTGACACTGTTAAGCTTCGTCTTTATCCTGACGCAGGTCTGGCTGGATCTGACCCTGCCGGACTATATGTCGGAGATCACCGAGCTTGTCCAGCTTCCCGACAGCGCGATGAGCACGATCCTGTCCGCAGGCGGCAAAATGCTGCTGTGCGCCTTAGGCAGTCTGCTCTCGTCCGTGATCGTGGCGGTCTGTGTGGCGCGTATCGCGTCAAGCTTCGGCGCAAAGCTGCGCCTGCGCCTGTTTGACCGTGTGCAGGCGTTTTCCATGGAGGAAATCGGCCGTTTTTCCACGGCGAGTCTGATCACCCGTTCGACCAACGATGTCACGCAGGTGACAACGGCAGTCGTCATGGGTCTGCAGGTCGTTCTGAAGGCACCGCTGACGGCGACCTGGGCGATCATCAAAATTGCGGACAAAAACTGGCAGTGGACGCTTTCCACGGGCGTTGCCATCGGCATTTTGCTGGTGCTGGTGGCGATCGGCATGGTCGTTGTCCTGCCGAAATTCAACCGTTTGCAGGTACTGACCGATGAGCTCAACCGCGTCACGCGGGAAAATCTGACGGGCATTCGCGTTGTCCGCGCCTACAACGCAGAGGACTATCAGGAGGAAAAATTCAAGACGGCGAACGATACCCTGACGAAGACGAGCCTGAGCGCGGTGCGCACGCTGGCGAGCATGATGCCGAGCATCCAGTTTGTCCTGTCCGGTCTGTCGCTTGCGATCTACTGGATCGGCGCGGCACTGATCAACGGCGCGGCGATGATGGACAAAATCGGCATTTTCTCGGATATGATCGTCTTTTCCGCCTACGCGATGCAGGTGGTCATGTCCTTTGTCATGCTGGTCATCCTCTTTATCATCCTGCCCAGAGCGCAGGTCTCTGCAAGGCGTATCCGTCAGGTCATGGACACGAAGCCGTCCATCCACGACGGCACGCGCACGGACGGTGAGGACGGCAGACGCGGCGAGGTCGAATTCCGCCATGTCTCCTTCCGCTATCCTGACGCGGAGGAGGACGTTCTGCACGATCTGAGCTTCACGGTGAAGGCGGGGCAGACGCTTGCCTTCATCGGCGCGACGGGCAGCGGCAAGAGCACGGCGATCAATCTGATCCCGCGCTTTTACGATGTGACCGAGGGCGAGGTGCTGGTGGACGGCGTGGATGTCCGCGATTACACGCAGGAGGCACTGCATAACAAGCTCGGCTATGTGTCGCAGAAGGCGGTGCTGTTCGGCGGCACGGTGAGAAGCAATGTCGCCTACGGCGAAAACGGTAAAAGCGAAGCCGCTGACGAACAGATCACCGATGCCATTTCCACCGCGCAGGCATCCGAATTTGTTGACGAGCTGGCAGACGGCATGAACGCTTATGTGGCACAGGGCGGTACGAACCTGTCCGGCGGTCAGAAGCAGCGGCTTTCGATCGCCCGCGCGGTCTGCCGCAAGCCCGAGATCTTCATTTTTGACGATTCCTTCTCCGCACTGGACTATAAGACCGAGCGCGCTCTGCGCGAAACACTTGACCGCGAATGTGCCGATACGACAAGGATCATCGTGGCGCAGCGCATCGGTACCATCCGCGATGCGGACAGCATCATCGTTCTCGACGAAGGTCGCGTTGCCGGCATCGGCACGCATCAGGAGCTGATGGCATCCTGCGAGGTCTACCGGCAGATCGCCTACTCACAGCTTTCAAAGGAGGAGTTGGAGTAATGGCACACGGACACATGAAAAAGTCGGATAATCCCGATCGCTCCAAGGACTTCTTCGGCACATGGAAGCGGCTCATCCACTATATCCGCAAGCACCTTTTTGTCATTGTGCTTGCACTCGTTTTTTCCTTCGTCGGCACGATCCTGACCCTGCTCGGGCCGGATAAGCTGTCCGACCTGACGAACCTGATCCTTGCCGGCATTATGACGGGCATTGACATGGAGGGCGTTGCGAGGATCGGCTTTACCCTGATCTGCTTCTATATCGCGGGCATGATCCTGTCCGTGGCACAGGGAGCGATCATGGCGACCGTCACGGAGCGCATGGCAAACCGTATGCGTGACGATATCTCCAAGAAAATCAACCGTCTGCCGATGTGGTTCTACAACCGCACCACGACAGGCGACATCCTCTCACGCGTGACGAACGATGTCGATACGATCGCGCAGTCGCTCAATATGAGCGTCAGCAATCTTGTCCACTCTGTCACGCTGATGATCGGCTCACTGGTCATGATGCTGCTGAGCAACGCCGTGATGACCGTGACCGCGATCGTATCAACGCTCATCGGCTTCGGACTGATGTCCCTCATCATGGGGCGCAGTCAGAAATTCTTTGTCCGCCAACAGCGGCATTTGGGCGAGATCAACGGTCATATTGAGGAGATCTACGCAGGGCACACCGTCGTCAAGGCGTATAACGGCGAGCGTGATGCGCGCGCCACCTTCCTGAGGATGAACGAAAGCCTGCGCGACAGCGGCTTCCGTGCACAGAGCCTGTCGGGCATGATGCAGCCGCTCATGGCGTTCATCGGCAATTTCGGCTATGTTGCCGTCTGTGTTGTCGGTGCGATGCTGGTGTTCAACGGGAAGACCGACTTCGGCACGATCGTTGCCTTTATGATGTATATCCGCTACTTCACCCAGCCGCTTTCCCAGATCGCGCAGGCAATGCAGTCGATGCAGTCGGCGGCTGCGGCAGGTGAGCGCGTGTTTGAATTTCTGGATGCCGAGGAGCTTGCAGACGAGAGCCATAAGACGGCAGATCTTCCGCAGGTGCGCGGACTGGTGGAATTCGACCATGTGCGCTTCGGCTATGAGGATTCCGACAAGACCGTCATCCACGATTTTTCCGCGGTGGCAAAGCCCGGACAGAAAATCGCGATCGTCGGACCGACCGGTGCAGGCAAGACCACGATGGTCAACCTGCTCATGCGTTTCCACGAGCTGCAGGGCGGCGAGATCCGTATTGACGGTGTGCCGACAAGCGAGCTGACAAGGCAGACCGTGCACGACCAGTTCTGCATGGTCCTGCAGGACACATGGCTCTTTGAGGGCACGGTGCGCGAAAACCTGATTTATTGCGAGAAAAATGTCACCGATGCGCAGATGCGCCGTGCCTGTCGTGCGGTCGGGCTGGATCACTTCATCCGCACCCTGCCGAAGGGCTACGACACCGTGCTGAACGATCAGGTCAATCTTTCGCAGGGACAGAAGCAGCAGCTCACCATCGCCCGCGCGATGATCGCCGACCGCCCGATGCTGATCCTCGACGAGGCGACCAGCTCCGTCGATACCCGCACCGAGCTGCAAATTCAGAAGGCAATGGATGAGCTGATGAAAAACCGCACCTCCTTCGTCATTGCCCATCGCCTCTCCACCATCCGGGATGCTGACCTCATTCTCGTCATGCGCAACGGCGACATCGTGGAAAGCGGCACGCATCAGGCACTTTTGGAGCAGGGCGGCTTCTACGCCGAGCTGTATAACAGCCAGTTCGAAAACAGCCAATAGACAGAGGGGAATGTTATGAGATACCGTTATCTGACCATTGAACGCGAATACGGCAGCGGCGGCACACAGATCGCCAAGGAGCTGTCGAAGGCACTGCATATTCCCTGCTACGGGCATGAAATTCTGGAGCTGACCTGTGAGCGGCTCGGCATATCCGAGACAAAGCTCGAAAAATACGAGGAGACGGTCACAAACAGCTTCCTGTTTTCCGTTTTTATGATGAGCAATGCCGCTTCCGGCAGATCGGAGGGCGTCGCCGGTGAAGGGCAGATCTATCTTGCCGAGCAGGCGGTCATCCGCGACCTTGCGGCAAAGGGTCCTGCCATCTTCCTCGGTCACTGCGCCTCGGAGGCACTGCGCGGCGTGTGCGGTGTCGCAGGCGTTTTCATCCGCGCCGACAAGGTCTATAAAAAGGTGCGCATCCAGACCGAATACGGCATTGACGAAAAAAATGTGGAAACGACACGAAAATATTTCGATAAAAAACGGGCAAATTACTACTACGCCAACACCGCCCGCCGCTGGGACGACCTGAGCGGCTACGACCTCGTTTTAGACAGCGGGAAATTGGGCACTGCGGGCTGTCTGGCGGCACTGACCGGTCTGATGAAATAGACATAGGAGGCAGACATGGACTTTACGGGCTTTACCCCCGGGACCTTTGACTATCTATGGGGAATCCGCTTCAACAACGACCGCGAATGGTTCGCGGCGCATAAAACGCAGTATCAGCAGACGCTCTACGAGCCGATGAAGGCGCTGGCGAAGGCACTGGAGCCGAGCTTCGCAGAGGTACCGGGATTGGAGCTGCATCTTTCCAGAATTTACCGCGATATGCGCATGCATCCGTCCACATTTTACAAGGACAGCCTGTGGTTCTGCTTTCAGCGCAGGAGCAAGGGCGGCATTCTGGAGCATCCGTGCCTGTGCTTTGAGGTGCGTCCGGAGGGCTACCGCTACGGCTTCCTGCTCTACTGCACCCGCGCTTTTCAGATGCAGGAGCTGAGAAAGCGTATCGCGGAGCAGCCGGACCGCTTCCTGAAAATGGTAAAAAAGGCGGAAAAAGAGAGCGGCATCCTGCTCGACGGCGACCGTTACGCCAAGCCGAAGCCCTGCCCGGATGAGCGTCTTGTGCCCTATTATTCGATGAAAAACTTTATGGCAATTCGCGACTGCCCGCCCGATGACCTGCTGTTTTCTCCCGCACTGGTCGACGAGCTTCGCAGGGCACTGACAGCATGGCTGCCCGTGAACGAATTTTTTGAAATTTAAGAAAAGAAAGCCACCGACTGCGCCTGCAAAGCAAGCAGGTGCAGTCGGTTTCATTTTTTGTCAAGGCAAAAGCGCAAGGATTTGGGAACAGTTTTCGTCATTTTTTGAGGCATATTATTTTTGCGGAAAAATTCGTTTTGATTGAAAAACGGGCAGACAGGAACGGGAGGGCAGAGATGAAAAAAGTATTTCGTGCGGCGGTGGCAGGACTGCTGATGCTGCTGCTTTGCACTTCGGCGGCGGCAGAGCGCCTCATTCCCGGCGGCAACACCATCGGACTTTCTATGCAGACGGACGGCGTTGCCATCGTGGAGTTCTCGGGCACCCTGCCGAAGCAGGCGGGACTGAAGCAGGGCGATCTCATCCTGCAAATCAACGGACAGCCGATCTCCTGCGTGCAGGAGGTCGGCGCGGCGGTGGAGCACTCCGGCGGCGCACCGATGACGCTCGGCATTTTGCGCGAGGGGAAAGAAAAAACCGTTACCCTTTCGCCGCTGCAGACGGCGGAGGGATGGCGGCTCGGCATCTATGTGCGCGACAGCGTGAACGGCATCGGCACGGTGACCTATTATGACCCCGACAGCGGCACCTTCGGCGCGTTGGGGCACGGCGTGAATGACGGAGCAACGCTCCTGCCTCTGCGAAGCGGCAGCGTGCTTCCTTCCGAGGTGGCGGCGGTCATCAAGGGAACGGAAGGAACGCCGGGCGCATTGCAGGGCGCGATCTGCGGCAGGAAGCAATGCGGGGAAATTCTGCAAAATACGCCGCAGGGCATATTCGGCACCATTGATCCGGCGGACGGCGCGGCGGTGGAGACGGCAAAAAATTCGGAGATCCATCCCGGTGCGGCGACGGTCCGCGCCAATGTGCGCGGGAAGCAGGTGGAGGAATTTGCAGTGGAGATCAGCGCAGTCTATCCGTACGACAGCAGTGACCGCAATCTGCTTTTGAAGGTGACCGATCCGACGCTGCTTTCGCTGACGGGCGGCATCGTGCAGGGCATGAGCGGCAGTCCGATCCTGCAGGACGGGAAACTGATCGGCGCGGTGACGCATGTGCTGATCGACGATCCGACCGAGGGCTACGGCATCTTTATCGAGAACATGCTCGCCGCCGCATAAGGAAACAGGGAGCCGCCTCTGAACGAGGCAGCTCCCTGTCAGACTGTCAAAAAAGTCCGTAACCGTCAAAATCAGAGTGAGCGGCTATCGGTGTCATTGCGAGGTTTGCGGAGCAAACCGTGGCAATCTGTCCCTTGCAGATTTTGAGCGTTTCCGATATACGGT
>PITX01000085.1 GCA_017577345.1 Clostridiales bacterium | reverse complement strand
GTAAAGCAGAAGGTCAGCTTGTACGAATAGAGTGCCTGATACTTGCGGTCATAACGCTTATCGAGCTTACCGTATTTTCCATCGCCCAGCAGGGGATGACCTGCGTGGGCGAACTGGGCGCGGATCTGATGGGTGCGTCCGGTGATCAGTTCACATTCCACAAGCGAAAGCCCGTTACGGCTTTCTAAAACCTCATAGCGTGTTTCGCAGGATTTGGAGCCTGCCTGCGGCTGATCGGTGACAAAGACGCGGTTTTTCACAGCATCCTTGAACAGGTAGCCCTTTAATACACCGCATTTCGGCTTCGGCGTACCCTCCACGATGGCAAGATACCGCTTATCCAGTTCGCGGTCTTTGATTTTCTGATTTAAGACGCGCAGTGCTTCGGCAGTCTTTGCGGCGATCACGATGCCGCCGGTGTTGCGGTCAATGCGGTTGCACAGCGCCGGGGTGAAGGAATTCTCCTCCCGCGGACGCCATTCGCGCTTGGCGTAGAGATACGCCTGAATGTGGTCAATCAGCGTCTTTCCGTATTCCGCACCGTCGTGCGGATGCACGGCAACACCGGGCTTTTTATCGACAAGAAGAATATTTTCATCCTCATAAATGATGTTCAGCTTTGGCGCGGAAACGGTCAGATAAGCGTTTTCCTCCGATGGCGTGTCAAAAAACTCGTCGTTGATGTAAAGCTGTAATACATCGCCTGCCTCCAAACGGTCATCGCGCTGTGCACGGGCATGATTGCGCTTGATGCGCTTGAGCCGGATATACTTCTGCGCCAGGGAAGCCGGGAGCAGGGGAACGGCCTTTGCAAGGAAGCGGTCAAGCCGCTGACCTGCGTCATTGGGACCGATTTTCAGTTCTTTCACGGCTTCACCTCCTGTTGTTTTCTACTATGCGGCAGAAAAACGGGAAAGTCAAGCGTTTTTTTGCGTGAAAAAAGTAAAAAAGCATTTGACAAACAGACATTCAGCCGTTATAATATCTTCTGCACGACTATGAAATAGGGGATTGCTATGCTGTTAAGGTTGTCTAAAATCATCGAAACGCCGAACAGCGTGGTGCCGTTTGAAACTTCGCTGGATCTGCACGATATGCAGTTCGGCGGAAGCTGCCCGGTACAGGAGCCTGTTTCGGCAAAGGGTACGGTTCGCAATACTGCGGGTGTTCTTCTGCTGGAGGCAGTTCTTGAAACGGTGCTGCACGGCATCTGTGACCGCTGTGCTTCTGAATTTGAGCGGAGTATTTCCTATCCCGTTTGCGCCGTCCTCACCACCGAGCTGGAAAATGAGGATGAAGCGGATGAATGGACCTTCCTTTTGGAGGATGATACGGCGGATCTTGACGAGATCCTTACCACTGCGTTCGTGCTCAACATGGATTCCAAGCTGCTGTGCAAGCCGTCCTGCAAGGGGCTGTGCTTCCGCTGCGGTAAGAATCTGAATGACGGTCCGTGCTCGTGCCGTCCCGAAGCTGATCCCCGTTTGGCTGTCCTTGGGCAGCTGTTGAAGGATAAGTAATCTATTACCACTCTGACATAGGAGGTGTCATTCATGGCTGTTCCGAAATGTAAGGTTTCCAAGGCGAGACGGGATAAGAGACGCAGTTCTCATTGGAAGCTCTCCGTGCCCGGCGTTGTTGCCTGCCCGAAATGCGGCGAACCGCGCCTGCCCCACAGAGCTTGCAAGAATTGCGGTACCTACAATGGCCGCGAGGTTCTTCCTGCCGCTGAGGCAAAGTAATTCGTGAATGAATGAGAGACGAGGAAGGCATGACCTTCCTCTTTTCTTTTTTGTTGAATTCTTCTGCAATTTGTGCAATAATAGTATCATTGAAAATTATAGGCAACAGGAAAGGAGGCAATGCGTATGGCAAAGCCTTTGGTAGCGATTGTCGGCAGACCGAATGTCGGCAAGTCGATGCTCTTTAACAAGCTTACAGGCAAACGCACTGCCATTGTTGAGGATACCCCGGGTGTGACGCGTGACCGCATTTACGGTACCTGCGATTGGAACGGACGGGAATTTGAACTGGTGGATACCGGCGGTATCGAGCCGAATACGGACAGCGAAATGCTGAAATTCATGCGCCGTCAGGCGGAGATTGCTATCGAGACGGCGGATGTGATCATTATGGTCACGGATGTCAAGACGGGTGTGACGGCGGCGGATATGGATGTGGCATCCATGCTGCTGCGCAGTAAGAAGCCGGTGTGTCTGGCGGTCAACAAGTGCGACAGCGTCGGCGGTGTCAACCCCGATGTCTACGAATTTTATGCACTCGGTCTCGGCGACCCGATTGAGACCTCTGCTGTTCACGGTCACGGCACCGGTGACCTTCTGGACTGGTGCGTGGAGCATTTTCCGGAGGAAAGCGAGGACGAGGATGAGGGCGAGGTCATCAATGTCGCCATCGTCGGCAAGCCGAATGTCGGCAAGTCCAGCCTGCTGAATAAGATTTTGGGCGAGGAGCGCGTGATCGTTTCTGATGTCGCGGGCACGACCCGTGATGCCATTGACAGCTATTTTGAAAACGAGTACGGCAAATACCGCTTTATAGACACGGCCGGTATGCGCCGTAAATCCAAAGTGGATGACGCGATCGAGAAGTTCTCCAATATGCGCTCCATCGCTGCGATCGACCGCGCGGATGTCTGCCTGATTCTGATTGACGCGAATGAGGGCGTGACCGAGCAGGATACCAAGATTGCAGGTCTGGCGCATGAAGCAGGCAAGGCGTGTATCATCGTTGTCAACAAGTGGGATACGGTCGAAAAAGAGACCAATACCATGAACGAAATGACGGCAAAAATTCGGCAGGATCTGAGCTATATGACCTATGCACCCCTGCTGTTCATCTCCGCACTGACCGGTCAGCGTGTGAGCAAGCTCTATGAGTTCATTAACTATGTGGCAAATCAGAGCGCAATGCGTATTTCCACCGGTATGCTCAACAATGTACTGGAGGATGCCACTGCGCGTGTACAGCCGCCTACGGATAAGGGTCGCCGCCTGAAGATCTACTACATGACGCAGGTCGGTGTCAAGCCGCCGCATTTTGTCATTTTCTGCAACGATGCGCGGCTGTTCCACTTCTCTTATCAGCGTTATCTGGAAAATCAGATTCGTGCGACCTTCGGGCTGGAGGGTACGCCTGTGCGTATCACGATCCGGCAGAAGGGCGATAAGGAGGAATAACTGATGGTCTGGAAGGTGCTTGCCTGTATCGCAGTCGGATTTCTGCTTGGCGGCTGGAATGGTGCCATTCTGATTTCCCGCCTGAAAATGCACGAGGATGTGCGCGAAAAGGGAAGCGGCAATGCAGGCCTGACGAATTTCCTGCGTTCCTACGGCGGCTGGGCAACACTGCTTGTCGTGCTGATCGACTTCGGCAAGACGATCGCCGCCTGCCTGATTGCGACGCTCATCTTGCCGGAGGAGCCTCTTCTTGCGAAGATGGTCGCCGGCGTTGCCGTGCAGATCGGGCACATTTTTCCCGCTTATTTCGGTTTTCAAGGCGGCAAGGGAGTGCTTTGCAGCGGTGCAGTCGGTCTGATGCTCGATTGGCGTATCTTTCTGATTGCGATTGCGGTCTTTTTTATCGTATTTTTCCTGACACGCTATGTTTCACTTGCATCCATGCTGGGAATGATCGTTTTTTCTGTACTGGCGGTGATTTTCTATACCGAGCAGCCAATCATTTGGGGACTGGTCATCCTGATGACCCTGACCGTGATTTTTATGCACCGCAGCAATATAACGCGACTGCTGCACGGCAAGGAACGCAAGACCTATTTCCATAAGTACAAGAACGAGAGGGAAGCAAATTGAAAATACTGGTAGCAGGCAGCGGCGGCTGGGGCACGGCTCTTGCAATCCGTCTGCTGCAAAACGGACATACTGTAACGCTCTGGTCGTACTGTGCACAGGAGAGTGAGCAGCTCGCCGCGACCTGTCAGAATCCGTTTCTGCCCGGTGTTGCACTGCCGAAGGAGCTTTGCTTCACTTCGGAGCCTTTTGCGGCACAGGGCATGGATATGGTCGTGTTTGCAACGCCGTCCTTCGCAGTACGCAGTACGGCTAAGGCATTTGCACCGTATCTGCGCGAGGATGCCGTCATTGTGTCCGTCACAAAGGGCATTGAGGAAGAAACCGGCTTGCGCATGAGCGAGCTTGTCGAGCAGGAAACGGGGAAGATCGTTGTTGCTCTGTCCGGTCCTTCTCACGCCGAGGAGGTCAGCCGCGGCATTCCGACCGGCGTTGTTGCCGCGTGTGCGGATAAAGAGCTTGCGGAAGCCGTTCAGACCGCGTTTATGTGCGAGCGTCTTCGCGTCTATACCAGCCCGGATACGGTCGGTGTTGAGTTAGGTGCGGCGCACAAGAATGTGATTGCACTTTGCGCAGGCATCTGCGACGGACTGGGCTACGGCGATAATACCAAGGCACTTCTGATGACACGCGGACTGGCGGAGCTTGCAAGGCTGGGCATGGCACTGGGCGCCTCCCGGGAGACTTTTGCCGGACTTGCAGGCGTAGGCGATCTGATCGTCACCTGTACCTCCATGCACTCGCGCAACCGCCGTGCCGGTATTCTGATCGGTCAGGGCGTTGGCGTACAGGAGGCAATGAAGCAGGTCGGCGCAGTTGTCGAGGGCTACTATGCCGCAAGAGCGGCGTGGAAGCTGGCGGAAAAGCACGGCGTGGAGATGCCGATCACAAAGGCGGCATACGAAGTCCTTTATGAAAACCGCGATCCGCGAGAAGCGATCCATACGCTGATGGAGCGGCAGAAAACGGCAGAAGCGGCATATTCCGATTGGGCGAGGTAAAGAAGATGAACGCAGAAAAGAAAAAAGAGCTGCTCCGTTCGCTGAAGTTCCTGCTGTTTTCCATTTCGGCAGGAGTGATCCAGATCGGAACATTTACACTGCTGAATGAACTGCTGCACCTGGACTATTGGGTCAGCTATCTGATCGCACTGGTGCTGTCGGTCGTGTGGAATTTCACCCTCAATCGCCGCTACACCTTCCAGTCAGCAAACAATGTACCGATCGCGATGCTGAAGGTCGCACTGTTTTATGCGATCTTTACCCCTGCGTCAACTTGGCTGGAGCATTTTCTGACAGCGGGACAGGGCTGGAACGAATATCTGGTAACGGCAATTAACATGGTGCTGAATTTCGTACTGGAATTCCTGTACGACAGATTTTTCGTGTTCCGTGACAGCATTGATACCAACGAACTGGCAAAAAAGTAACATAAATTACTTCTGCGGCACCCGGTCGCAGAAGTTTTTTTTATAAAAAATACCGTGAATAGCAAATGAACCGCCTGTTTTTCCGTCTTAATAAACAGAGAGCGAAGAAAGGAGGACACCATGGAGGATGAAAGGATCATAGCCCTGTACCGGAAACGGGACGAGGCTGCGATTTCCGAAACGGAGCAAAAATACGGCGCACTTTTGCGCAGGCTTGCCGGAAACATTCTGGCAGATCGGCAGGAGGCAGCGGACTGCGTGAGCGATGCCTATTTTCAGACATGGAATTCCATCCCGCCGCAGTATCCGCAGAAGCTTTGCCCATGGCTTGCGCGGCTCGTGCGGAACAACGCCATTGACCGTTGGCGCAGTGCCCGAGCACTAAAGCGTCAATGTGAGCTGACACTGCTGCTTGAAGAACTGGATGAGTGCGTTCCTGCGCCGCAAAGCGTCGCGCAGGAGGTTGAAGCACGGGAACTGACCGAATATCTGAACGCATGGCTTGCAACGCTTTCAAAGGATGACCGCATTTTGTTTATGCGTCGCTACTGGAACGGCGAGCCCTTGACAGCACTTGCCCGGGAACGCGGCATTCAACCGGAGAAGCTGGCACAGAAAATGTACCGCCTGCGCAGGGTACTGAAGGCGGCACTGGAAAAGGAGGACATTTTGTTATGAGATCGGAAAAGCTTTATGAAGCACTCTCACAGGTAAAAGACGAGTACATCGAGGAGGCGCAAAAAGCCGAAAAACGAAAAATGCGACCGTGGGTCAAATGGGGTGTCCTTGCTGCCTGCCTCTGCGCGGCTGCCTGCCTTGGGGTGGTGCTGCTTCCAAAGACACAACAAGCAGACCCTTCGGAAACATTGCATCCACCCACAGTGACAAGTCAGATTGAAATGCAGATACTAACGCAGGGAAAAGCAACCCAACCCGATTACGAGCAGCCGACAGAAGGCGTAACCGTATATATTTCCGAACTTCTGCCAGAAATAACCGAGGATGATCTGTTTTCCCAATCTCTGCTGGTCGTTTCAGGCACAGTAGACGGTTGTTCCGATGGCTTTCAGG
>PITX01000084.1 GCA_017577345.1 Clostridiales bacterium | reverse complement strand
TATTTTCAGCCCCTTTGGATAGAGGGAATGCGGCGAGGTGCCAGCCGCCGGGTGATGGGTGGAGTATACCGGAGTTGTCTTGGCGAGCTGCCGATAAAAGGAAAAACCTTCAACCGTGTCATTGCGAGCCGGTTGCAAACCGGCGTGGCAATCTGTCCCTGCCGTTATTGTACTTTTCCGGACAAACGGTAAAAATCCGGAATCTGTTACGGACGGATTCCCACGCTCGCTTCGCTCGCTCGGAATGACAGGATCGGGAGATGCCCCGGCTTATTACAAGTCTCAGAAGGACGGGAACGGAGAAAATGTCAGGTTTTACCGCTTCTTCGCAAGCGGGGTCGATCGCGCCTGCAGCTCCTGCAGGGCAAGAATGATCTGATTGGATACCAGCCAGCCGCGCTCGGTCAAGCGCCAACGGTCGCGGACATGCTCTGCATAGCCGCACTCGGCAAATTTCTCCATGAGCTGCTCCAGCGGGTCAAACGGCATGAGATAATTGCGCTCGTATTCCTCCCGGTTGATGCCCTCATAGGTGCGCAGACGGAGCATAACATATTCCCCGGCACGCTCTCTTTGAGGGATCGCTTCACATTCGCTCAAAATCGCTCCTTTTTTGGCGATTCCGGCGATGTAACCCTTGAGGTCTCGAATGATCGTGAAGCGTTTGCCCGCAAAATCCGAAGCGGCGGTCGGACCGAAGCCCAGATATTCACTGCCGTTCCAGTATTTCATATTATGTCTGGAGCGGAAGCCCTTCTTGCAGAAATTTGAAATTTCGTAGTGCTGATAGCCGTATTCGTGCAGAATTTCGCACGCCGCCAGATACATATCCGCCTGCGTGTCGTCGTCGGGCAGACCGGCGCAGTCGCGGTAGCTCCACAGGGGCGTTCCCTCCTCGACCTTGAGCGCGTAGCAGGAAAGATGCTCCGGACGAAGCATCAGCACATTCTGCAATGTCTCCTTCCACGCCATGACGGACTGATTGGGCAGACCGTACATCAGATCGAGGCTGATATTGCCGAAGCCCGCCTGCCGCGCCATCTGCACGGCCTGCTTTGCCTGATAATAGGTGTGCGGACGGCCGAGCTTTTTCAGCATTTCGTCGTCATCGGACTGCACGCCGATGGAAATGCGGTTAAAGCCGGCGCGTACCAGCCGTTTCAGCCCCTGCAGCGTCACGCTGTCGGGGTTGGCCTCCAGTGTGATCTCCGCTTCGACGCTCAGACGGAAATTGCGGTGGATCTCGTCCACGATCTTCTCCAGATTTTCCGGACCGAAGAAGCTCGGTGTACCGCCGCCGAAATACACGGTATCGACGAGGTGATCCGGTGCCAGCTTGCCCGATTCCTTGATATGGTCTGCCAGTGCCTGCAGATAGTGATCCACCATGCGCGGATCCTTGCCGCCGCCGACGGAATAGAAATCGCAGTATTCGCATTTGCTCTTGCAGAACGGAATATGGATATAGATGCCGAGGCGTTTGTCCTCCGCATTGCTTTTTGTCAGGAAAAATGCCATGCTCAACCTCCGATGCGTTCGGTGATGAAGGTGCGGAACTCGTCCGCCGTGCCGACGGTAAAGCCGGTCTTTTCAACGAAATACCACTGCTGTGCGCTGTGGCGCAGCAGGAACAGGTGCTCTGTCTCCTTGAACTCGGTGATGGCACTGTAGCCCTCGGTGGTCAGGTCGCTGTCCTCCCTGAGCGTCTGCGCCAGTGCCTTATCGTAAAATTCGGTCAAAAGGTGCAGCTCCGTACAGCCGTAGGCGGTCAGGAGCTTTTCCTCCCATCGCTGCATCGCCTTTTTCGGCATGGCGAAACGGCTGTAGAGCATATAGCCCGCCACGGGAACGATCACGATCGCCATGATCAGATTGTTCTTATCGCCGCGGGTAAAATACAGCCACAGCAGCACGCCGATCGCCGCAGCGGCAAAGACAATGCAGAAAATGGAAAGGATTTTCGGCAGCTTCGGGCTGACCGCCTTGGACGCTTCGAGCTGACGCTCCGCGTTCAGGACGGTTTCCGCCGCAAAAAGCGGCGGTTCCAGTGCAGGAAGCTCCTCGGCCTGCGTTTCTTCGATCAGTTCATCTTCAGGGTTCATCCATATCTCCTTGCGGCTGGCAGTTGGGGCAGGGCGTATACTCCTTGTACTTTGCATATTCGCTGTTAAAGATCCAGAAGTAATCCCGATTCCAGTCGGTACAGTCATAGGTATGGTAGTATTGGTTGTCCTCACTGCACACCACGGCATTCCAATTATAGAATGAATATTCATCCCAGATGTCGTTGTAGTCGTCCAACAGGAGATCATACTCCTCCATCAGGGAATCATAGTCGTCAGACTGCTTTTTCACTTCCTGATTCAGCGTCGCATTTTCCGTCTCCAGGGAGCTGACGGTATCCGCCAATTCCTGATTTTCGCGGTAGAGCAGGAAGGCAACGACACCTGCGGCGATCAGTGCCAGTGCAAGGACGACGGTAACGATGATCAGCGCGATCTTGCCGCCATTGCCCTTCTTTTTCTCTCTGACGGGCTGCGGTGCAGCATAGACGGGAGCAGACGGTGCCTTGTATGCCGGTGCGGTCGGTGCCTGATATGCCGGGGGAGCATAGGTCTGCTGCGGTGCCGGTGCGGTGTATGCCGGTGCGGCGGGTGCCTGATATGCCGGTGCAGCCGCCGCTGCATAGGGCTGCTGTACGGGAGCTTCGTTCATGATTTCCGTGGGTTTCATCTCGTCCTCCCAGACCAGCGGTGCGCCGCATTCGGTGCAGAAGGGCTTGCGTTCGGTGATTTCCTTGCCGCAATTCTTACATTTCATCGTATTGTCTCCTTTCAGCCATTTTGTTTCTATATGATTTTTGTTTCAAAATTACGCTGCAGATAAATTGTCAGACTTGTCATTGCAGACTGACCTCGGTGCAAGCCTGCTGCGGACGGATTGCCACGGTCGCGCTGCTCCCTCGCAATGACAGAAACGGGAAGTATTCTCAAAATGTCAAACTCGGTTTATACGGAAAGTTTTTCAGTCGTGTCATTGCGAGCCGATGAAATCGGCGTGGCAATCCGTCCGCATCAGATTTTCATTTTTTTCCGATGATAATAAGCACGACTGTATCGAGACAAATACCAATCAGACAGACCGCACCGTATGACGGAACAGCAATCGAAACCTGATAGGCACAGATTGCCACGCAGCTTCGCTGCTCGCAATGACAAAACTGAGCGGTTTTTCGGGGCATCGAGGTTTTATTCCTCGGTCTCGGCAGCATCCTCGGGAAGCTCCTCGGATTCCGTGTCCTCTTCCTCTGCGCCCTCGGTGCTCTGGATGGCGATCACGCGGTTGCCGTCCTCGATGCGCATGATGGTGACGCCGCGGGTATCGCGTCCGTAAATACCGATACTTCTGACCGGCGTACGGATGATGACGCCGCCGGATTCGATCAGCAGAACATCGTCGTCCTCGCTGACGACGACTGCGCCCGCGACCAGACCGGTCTTATCGGTCAGGTGGTAGTTGCGCTTGCCCTTGCCGCCGCGGCTCTGCACCTCGTCACCGCGCATATACTGCTCGATGGCGGTACGCTTGCCAAAGCCGTTTTCGGTGACGGTCAGCAGACATTTGCCCGGCTCTGCGACTGCAGCGCCGATGACGATGTCGTCCTCACTCAGACGGATGCCGCGGACACCTGCCGCGATACGACCCATGCAGCGCACATCGTTCTCATTGAAGCAGATGGCAAGGCCGTTGCGCGTGGCGATGAGGATATTGTCCTCGCCGCAGGTCTTCATGACGGCGATCAGCTCGTCACCCTCATCCAGCGTCAAAACGCGGATGCCCGCCTTTCTCGCGGTGTAGAGCTCGCTCATCTGCATGCGCTTGGTCGTGCCGAGGCGTGTGACCATGGTCACAAACTCGTCCTCGGAGAATTCTCTCGTCAGGAGCATCGCCGTGACCTTTTCCTCCGGCTCCAGCGGCAGAACATTGGCGATATGCGTTCCCTTGGAGGTACGACCGGATTCGGGGATCTGATAGCCCTTGCGGCGGTGGACTCTGCCCATGTTCGTGAAGAACAGCAGGTAGTCATGCGTCGAGGCGATAAACAGATTTTTAATGTAGTCCTCGTCCTTGAGGCTCTGACCGGACACGCCTCTGCCGCCGCGTCTCTGACTGCGGTAGGTATCGACCGGCAGACGCTTGATATAGCCGCCCTCGGAGAGAGTATAGCAGCTTTCGCGTTCCTCGATCAGATCCTCGTCGTCGATGTCGTCCACGACATCGACGATCTCGGTACGGCGCTCATCGCCGTAGCGGTCGCGGATGGCGGACAGCTCGTCCTTGAGAATGCCCCTGACCAGATTGATGTCGTTCAGGACGCTCTCATAGTAGGCGATCTTCTTTTCGATCTCGTCATACTCGGCAAGGAGCTTCTCGTGCTCCAGACCCTGCAGGGCTTTCAGGCGCATATCCAGAATGGTCTGCGCCTGAATTTCGCTGAGGCCGAAGCGTTCCATCAGCTTTTCCTTCGCGTCGTCATAGGCGCTGCGGATGATCCTGATGACCTCGTCGATATTGTCCTGCGCGATGATCAAGCCCTCTAAGATATGGGCGCGTTCCTTCGCCTTTCTGAGGTCGTACTTCGTGCGGTTGATGATGACCTCCTCCTGGAAGGAGAGGTATTCATCCAGCACATGGCGCAAAGAGAGGATCTTCGGCTGTGACTGGTTATCGACCAGTGCCAGCATATTGACGGAAAAGCTCGATTGCAGGGCGGTCTGCGCGAACAAACGGTTCAGAACGACCTGCGGATTGGCGTCTTTTTTCAGTTCGATGACGATGCGCATACCGTTGCGGTCAGACTCGTCACGCAGGTCGGAGATGCCCTCCAGACGCTTTTCCTTGACCTGGTCGGCAATATTTTCGACCAGTGTTTTCTTGTTGACCTGATACGGCAGCTCCGTCACGATGATGCGGATGCGGTCATGACCGTATTCCTCAAATTCGGTGCGTCCGCGGACGACCACTCTGCCCTTGCCGGTCTCGTAGGCATTGCGGATACCGCTTCTGCCCATGATGATGCCGCGGGTCGGGAAGTCCGGTCCCTTGATGTGCTGCATGAGGTCGGCAAGCGTCGCCTCCGGATCGTCCAGAATGCACAGACAGGCGTTGATGACCTCGGTGAGGTTATGCGGTGGGATATTGGTCGCCATACCGACGGCGATACCCGAAGAGCCGTTGACCAGCAGATTCGGGAAGCGGGACGGCAGAACGAGCGGTTCCTTGCGGCTTTCGTCGAAGTTCGGCACCCACTGCACCGTTTCCTTGTCGATGTCGCGCAGCATCTCGTTGGCGAGCTTGCTCATACGCGCCTCGGTATAACGGTAGGCGGCAGGGGGGTCTCCGTCGATGGAGCCGAAGTTGCCGTGACCGTCAACGAGCTGATAACGCATGGAGAAGTCCTGCGCCAGACGCACCATGGCGTCATAGACGGAGGCGTCGCCGTGCGGGTGATAACGACCCAGCACATCACCGACGCAGGTCGCGGACTTCTTGAACGGCTTGTCGCTGGTCAGATTGTCCTCATACATTGCATACAGGATGCGGCGGTGGACAGGCTTCAGACCGTCACGCACATCCGGCAGTGCACGGGCGACAATGACGGACATCGCGTATTCGATGAAGGAGGTCTCCATTTCCTTGACGAGGTCGTTCGTCACGATCGTCTGATCGGGATACTGAATATCCTCCGGCTTATAATCACGGTTTTTTGCCATACATTGTCACCTCCTCAGAAATCCAGATTGACGGCGTACTTGGCGTTACGCTCGATAAATTCTTTTCTCGGCTCGACCTCCTCGCCCATCAGGACGGTGAAGGTCTGATCTGCACGGATCGCGTCGTTCAGGGTGATCCGGCGCAGACTGCGGCGCTCGGGATCCATGGTCGTCTCCCAAAGCTCGTGCGGGTCCATTTCGCCCAGACCCTTGAAGCGGCTGATGACGATCTTCGTGTTGACATTGTCCTCGCGCAGCTCTGCGGAGATCGCGTCACGCTCCTCATCGGAGTAGGCAACGCGAGCCGTCTTGCCCTTCGTCAGCTTATACAGCGGCGGCACGGCGGCATAGACATAGCCCTGCTCGATCAGCGGGCGCATATAGCGGAAGAAGAAGGTCAGCATCAGCGTGCGGATATGGCTGCCGTCCACATCGGCATCCGCCATGATGATGATCTTGTGGTAGCGGAGCTTTTCCAGATTAAATTCCTCGCCGATACCGCAGCCGAGTGCCTGAATGATGGGTGCAAGCCTGTCGTTGTTATCGACCTTGTCAACCAGCGCTT
>PITX01000083.1 GCA_017577345.1 Clostridiales bacterium | reverse complement strand
GGCCGGATTACTACTTTGTGTTGAATACCAAGTCAGTTAACGGACTGCGTGACCTGACGGGAAGCATCGACTTTGATATTCCCGAAGAGCCTGCGTACTGTGATTTGACCGCAGGACATCAGTCAATCAACGGTGCAAAAGCCGTAAAGCTTTTAAACTATCGGAACGATTTTTACGAGATCACGACGGAGCCCGCCAGAATTCAGCGGATGTTCCTGCAAACCCTGTTTTCCAGGCTCTTGGAGGACAGCGAGCATATTGATGAAAATGCACGCGCCATCGCGGCATTTGCCGATACGGATCTTTCCTCTGACGATCTTGCGTTCCTCGGTCATTTGCTGCAGGGAACGGATATGAAAGCGATCTACAGCCGTGCTCTTCCCGGTGAAGTGGTAGAGGCAGGCGGTGCCAAATTCTATCAGGTCGATCCGTATGAGGCAGCAGTCATGCTCAATGAGAGCTTCAATCCGCTGGCTGAAGAGCTGACGGTTTACGATCTGAACTTCCGTCAGGTTGCAGGCGATAGCGGTGTCGGCACTTATGCCGCATATGGCTTCGGCAACGGCTACAATAATACAGTAGATACAAGACCGGAGCCGGAGAATGAAACCGAGGCGACAGAAGCTTCTGCGGAAACACAGATACCTGCAGAAACAGATCCGGTCGTCACGGATGCGCCGGAAACAGAGCCGGAGACGGTAACTCCGTAACGGAAAAAGGAGAAATGACTATGTTTACACCGAAGGAAATCGCAACACGCGCCGCGCAGGTGCTTGATGACAGAAAGGGACTCGGCATCAAGCTGTTGGAGGTCACGGATGTCACGAGCATTGCAGATTATTTTCTGATTTGCACCGGCACTTCGAGCACACATGTCAAAACACTTTGCGACAGCGTGGAAGCGGTTGTCACCGATGAAATGGGTGAGCCGCTGCAGCATCGAGAGGGTCATCGCGGCGGAACCTGGGTACTGCTTGACTTCGGCTGCCTCGTGGTGCATGTCTTTACCAACGAGACGCGCGAGTTCTATGATTTGGAGCGCCTTTGGAACGACGCAAAGCAGATTCCCCTGAATTTTGAAAATGAAGAGGCATAACGCATGAAATACGATTTTAATTCGATTGAAAGCAAATGGCATAAGATTTGGGACGAAAAGGAGCTTTATAAGGCGGTCAACGGCTCGGACAAAAAGAAATTCTATGCTTTGATCGAATTCCCGTATCCATCCGGCGTCGGTCTGCATGTCGGTCATGCACGTCCGTATACTGCTATGGATGTTATTGCAAGAAAGCACCGGATGCAGGGCGAAAATGTTCTGTTCCCGATGGGCTATGACGCTTTTGGTCTTCCGACGGAGAATTATGCGATCAAAAACCATATCCATCCCGCGATCGTAACGAAGCGGAATGTGGAGACCTTCCGCAGCCAGCTCAAGGCGCTCGGCTACAGCTTTGACTGGGATCGCGAGATCAACACGACTGACCCGTCCTATTTCAAATGGACGCAGTGGATTTTCCTGCAGCTTTACAAGAACGGTCTTGCCTATAAGACCAAGATGCCCGTCAACTGGTGTACCTCCTGCAAGTGCGTGCTTGCAAACGAGGAGGTCGTGGACAATGTCTGCGAACGCTGCGGCAGTCCGGTCATTCGCAAGGAACAGAGTCAGTGGATGCTCCGCATCACAAAGTATGCACAGCGGCTGCTGGACGATCTGGACGGCCTGGATTTTATCGACCGCGTGAAGCTGCAGCAGAAGAACTGGATCGGCCGTTCCACCGGTGCAGAGGTAAAATTCTCCTCTACGCTGGGTGACGAAATCCTGATTTATACGACCCGTCCCGATACACTCTTCGGCGTGACCTATATGGTACTTTCTCCGGAGCATGCACTCGTGGTGAAGTGGATGGATCGACTGGAAAATGCGGATGAGGTAAAGGCGTATCAGACAGAGGCTGCTGCAAAGTCTGACTTTGAGCGCACCGAACTTGCCAAGGATAAGACCGGCGTTATGCTCAAGGGCGTTCAGGGTATCAATCCCGTCAACGGCAAGCAGATCCCGATTTTCATTTCCGACTATGTGCTATCTACCTACGGCACCGGCGCGATCATGGCTGTTCCCGGTCATGATGACCGTGACTGGGCGTTTGCAAAGAAATTCGGCTGCGAGATCATTGAGGTCGTCAAGGGCGGCAATGTTGAGGAAGCCCCGTTTACCGACTGCGCGACCGGCGAGATGGTCAATTCCGGCTTCCTGAACGGCATGAGTGTCGAGGAAGCAAAGAAGGCGATCATCGCATGGCTGAACGAGAAGGGCATCGGCGAGGCAAAGGTCAACTTCAAGCTCCGTGACTGGGTTTTCTCCCGTCAGCGTTACTGGGGTGAACCGATTCCGATCATCCACTGCCTGCAATGCGGCACTGTGCCGATGGATGAAAAGGATCTGCCGCTTCTGCTTCCCGAGGTGGAAAGCTATGAGCCGACAGATGACGGCCATTCTCCGCTTGCCAACATGACCGAATGGGTCAACACGACCTGTCCGTGCTGCGGCGGTCCTGCAAAGAGAGAGACCGATACCATGCCGCAGTGGGCAGGCTCCTCTTGGTACTTCCTGCGCTACATGGATCCGCATAACGATAAAGAAATCGCCTCAAAGGAAGCACTGGAATACTGGAGCCCCGTAGACTGGTACAACGGAGGCATGGAGCACACGACGCTCCACCTTCTTTACAGCCGTTTTTGGCATAAATTCCTCTACGATATCGGCGTTGTTCCGACCAAGGAGCCGTATGCAAAACGCACCAGTCACGGCATGATCCTCGGTGAGGGCGGCATTAAGATGTCCAAGTCCCGCGGCAATGTCATCAACCCGACCGATGTCATTGCAGAATTCGGCGCAGATACGATGCGCACCTATATCATCTTCATCGGCGACTTTGAAAAGGCGGCGTCCTGGGCGACCAATGCGGTCAAGGGCTGCAAGCGTTTTTTGGATAAGGTCTGGAATCTTGCCGAGACGGTAAATGACAAAGAAACGCAGTATTCCGCTGAGAATGAAGCAATTCTGCACAAGACGATCAAGAAGGTCACCTCGGATATTGATGCGCTCAAGGGCAATACGGCGCTTGCGGCACTGATGACTTTGACGACAACGCTGTCCGACAACGGCTGCAACAGCGCAGAGCTCAAGACGCTCCTGCAGCTTCTCAGCCCGTTTGCACCGCATATCTGCGATGAAATTTGGCAGCTTCACGGCTTTGAGGGTATCTGCTCCGTTTCCGGTTGGCCTGCATATGAGGAAGCAAAGTGCAGGGACAGCGAGATCGACATGGCAGTACAGGTCAACGGAAAGCTGCGCGGCACGATTCATGTCGAAGCCGATCTGGACAACGACAGCGTGGTAAAGGCCGCAGTCGAGGATGAGAAGATCGCCCGTTTCCTTGAAAAGCTGGAGGGCAAAATCATCAAGACGATCGTCGTTAAGAATAAGCTGGTCAACCTGATCGTAAAATAATTTCCCGCTTTCCGCATATTCCATCGGATTTTCGCAAAAAAGTTAAAATTTTTGAAGATATTGCTTGACAATTGGAATGTCGGAAGCTATAATCATTCTTGCCGTAAATCGGCCCTGAAAGCATCCTGGATTGAGCCGGATGCGTCGGAGGGAGGGAAATCAATGTCTGAAATCCGTGTCAAAGAGAACGAGTCTTTGGAAAGTGCTCTGAAGCGTTTCAAGAGAAGTTGCCAGAAGGACGGCGTCATCGCAGAAGTCAAGAAGAGAGAGCACTATGTCAGCCCGAGTCTCAAGCGGAAGCAGAAGTCTGAAGCTGCTCGTAAGAATAAGAGAAGAGGTTATTGATTTCCGTATTCTCGAAATTTTAAGCTCCTTGCGAAAGCAAGGAGCTTTTTATTTGCAATATTTGTGTTCCGGGTGTAAAATAAGAAAAAAAGTATCGGAGAAAATTGTATGCTTAAATTAACGAATGAAGTCATCTGCGCAGTTGAAAAAGGGGAACGCGTGGTGCTTTGCACGATTCTTGCAAGCTCCGGTTCATCGCCGCGCGGTGCGGGAACAAGAATGGCGGTATTTGAAGACGGCAGGACCGTCGGGACTGTCGGCGGCGGCGAGGTGGAGCTTCTTGCCGCAAAGGACGCGATGGAGGTGCTCAAAACCGGAAAGACGCATATCCGTGCGTTTTGTCTTGCGCCGGAGCAGGTCGCTTCCATCGGAATGATTTGCGGCGGCAATGTGACGGTTTATTATCAGCTTTTGACGGAAAACGAGCTTCCGACTCTTTACCGTATGCAGCATGCACTGCAGACCGATGCAAACAGCTGGCTCTTTTTGAAGATCGCTGAGGGCATTGTGGAGCAATTTGAAATTTACGGCGAGAACGAGGTCTCTGACCGTCCGGAGCTGTTTGCATCCCGTGCAATTCTGCAAAAGGGAGAGCCTCTTTTCTATGCAGAACCTCTGATGCGCGCAGGTCGTGTGTATGTCTTCGGCGGCGGTCATGTCGGTCAGGCACTCGTTCCCGTGCTTGCCGGTATCGGTTTTCGCGTGACGCTGTTTGACAACCGTAAGGAGCTTGCGGATCAGGAGCATTTCCCGTCTGCAGAGCAGGTGATTCTCGGTGACTACCACGATATTTTTGCGCAGGTGAAGCTGACCGAAAACGACTATGTTGTGATCATGACGCCGGGACATCAGGCGGATTTCGCGCTTTTAGAGCAAGTACTTCGCGTGAAAACAAAGTATGTCGGCTGTATCGGCAGCCATCATAAAATTGCGAGAACTCAGCAGCTTCTGCGTGAGGCGGGAATCGCCGAGGAAGCGATAGCTTCCGTCCATTCACCGATCGGGCTGACCATCGGTGCGGAAACACCGGCGGAAATTGCGATCAGTATTGCAGCGGAGATGATACAGTGCAGAGCAGAGAAAAAGTAATGCAGCGGTGGAGCGCAGACGCGATCGCTTTTATGCGCGATGCCTCTGAATACGGCTCATTTTTCCATCAACTTCGCGAAATTCTGCTGCCATATCTTTCAATAACTGATACGGTTTGTGACGCAGGGTGCGGCTTGGGCTATCTTGCACAGGCTCTGGCAGGGGATTGCCGGAGCATCGTAGCGGCTGACCGCTCCGAGGCGGCAGTTTCCGCGATGCAGGAGCGCAAATTGCCGCTGAATATGCAACCGCGCTGTGCAGATGTCTTTTCACTGAAGGAGCATTTTGATGTGCTCCTGTGCAGTTATTTCGGAAGCAGCGAGGAAATTATGCGCCTGCGGGAGACAATTTCCCCGAAAAGGACGATCGTCATTCAGCGAAACTGCGCAGAGCACCGCTTTTCTATTGGCACTGTGGAGCATCAACATGATTGGTTCAGCTTGAAAAAGCACCTTGCTTCTCACAATATTGCGTTTGAGATGCAGAATGTTGCGTTGGAATTCGGGCAGCCGTTTCGGACGCTTTCCGATGCAGTCCGTTTCTTTGCGCTCTATAATAAAAGCAGCTGCAATGTCACGGAACAGGCAGTTGCTTCCAAACTGTTGCCATTGGAAACCGAACCATACTCCTATTATCTGCCGCAGACCCGCGAAATGAGCATCTATATTTTCTGAAAGAATGCTGTGAAAATCACTGCACTTTTTTATACTTTTACTTTTCTTTCAGCCTTATACAGCTCTTCTGCCGCCATTCGCGTTTTCGCAACGACATCACCACATTCTGTCGGGAAGCAGTAATACAGCAGGTCCGGCTTGCCGATGCAGATCATGTCGCCGATTTCGTACCAATAATAATCGGAATACAGACTGTATGAGGCGGCAGGCTTTTGCCGATAATCGAGCGCACCGTCACAGCCGGTCAGGTGGAAGCCGTCCTTTGAGTGTTCCAATGTACCGGTGCCGACCTCATAAATTGCCTTAGTATTCTTCATGATACAGATTTTAACCGGAATATTCAGACGGTAGCTGCCGTCTTCTATCTCTTTTCTGACACACTCACGCTCCCAGCGATACCAGTCCGGAATATGAGTAAACGCCGCATCGCCGTCCAACGCCTTGAGATAGCCGTCCTCGGTCAGCTCATAGCCCTTGCCGCACGCTTCGCAGGTGATCGTGATGCCTTTTCCGAGCATCTTGCCTTCTGTCTGACAATGCGGGCACTTGTATAGAACTCGATTCAAATAATCCGCACGGAACGGTTCGTCGATGATCACACCGTTTTTCTGCTGCCAACGGAAATTATCAAAGGAAAACCGATCATTCAGAATCCTGTTCAGCTCCTGCACGGAAAGCTCTGCAATCTGCTCCGGCGAGAGCAGGTATTCCACATTGGCGGAAATGTCTGTCTGTCTGATCTGCAGGTTATTATACAG
>PITX01000082.1 GCA_017577345.1 Clostridiales bacterium | reverse complement strand
GTATTATAGCGTTCGATCGCCATGCGCAGCAGATCGAGCGCACGCTCCAGCTCCTCGGCACAGCGGACATAGGCAATGCGGATCTCGCTTTCGCCTGCACCCTCAGTCGCATAGAAGCCGTTGCCGGGGGCAAAGGTCACGGTCTCGTGATTGTCCTCAAACTCGTTGAGCAGGAACATCTGGAAGTCCTCGGCATTGTCCACCGGCAGCTTTGCCATGGTGTAGAACGCGCCCTTCGGCTCGATCGTGACGATGCCGGGAATTTCCATCAGCTTGCGGTAGCAGACATCACGGCGGTGCTGATATTCCTTTCTTGTTGCCTCAAAATACGACGGCTCCACGCCGTAAAGCGCGGTGGCACCGATCTGGTCGAGTGTTGCAGCGGACAGGCGCGCCTGTGCGATCTTCGTTGCCGCCTCCATAAAGGCGCGGTTACGGGAGATCAATGCACCGATTCTCGCGCCGCAGGCGCTGAACCGCTTGGAAACGGAGTCGATCAGGATCAGGTGCTCTGCCATGTCGGCAAAGCGTCCTGCTGTGGTCAGCTCGCCGCCGTCATAGACAAACTCACGGTAGACCTCATCGCAGATGAAGTACAGATCGTGCTCCTTGGCAATATCCGCCAGCAGCCGCAGCTCCTGCGCCGTCAGCACCGTGCCGGTCGGATTGCCGGGGTTGGTGATGAGGATGGCGCGGGTCTTTTCGTTGATCAGCGGCTCGATCTGCTCCCGTGAGGCGTAGCGGTAGCCCTCCTCCGGCTTGGTATGTACCGGACAGATTTTGCCGCCTGCCATGCGGATGAAGGTGTTGTAATTCGGATAGAACGGCTCGGGCACGATGACCTCACAGCCCTCATCCAAAATGCACAGCATCGTCATAAGCAGTGCCTCACTGCCGCCGGTGGTCACAAGGATGTCGGCGGGGTCAAGCGCGACATCCAACCGCTGATAGTAGCCGCGGATGGCTTCGATCAGTGCAGGGATGCCGGGAGAGGGGGCGTATTCCAGCACATTCTGACGGAAAGCAGAAATCGCCTCAAAGTATGTGGGCGGGGTCTGCACATCCGGCTGACCGATATTGAGCGCATGAATTTTAACGCCGCGCTTCTCCGCAGCGACCACATAGGGGTAAAACTTACGGATCGGTGACAGCTCACAAAGTTCTATCTTTTTGGAAAGCTTCATAACACAGCCTCAATTCATGGGGAATAGGGAAATTTTATGCGCGGGCAAGAATTTTCTGAACGGCGTCGGTCTTTTCCCACGGCAGATCAAGATCGATACGGCCGAAATGACCGTAGGCAGCAGTCTGCTGATAGATCGGACGGCGCAGGTCAAGTGCGGAAATAATGGAAGCCGGGCGCAGATCGAAGCATTCGCGGACGATCTCGCTCAGACGCAGGTCGCTGAGCTTGCCGGTGCCGTAGGTTTCCACCAGCACGGAGACGGGCTGTGCCACGCCGATGGCGTAGGCAAGCTCGATCTGGCAGCGCTTGGCAAGCCCTGCGGCAACAATGTTCTTCGCAACATAGCGTGCCATGTAGGCGGCACTGCGGTCGACCTTGGTCGGATCCTTGCCGGAGAAACAACCGCCGCCGTGGGCAGCATAGCCGCCGTAAGTATCCACGATGATCTTTCTGCCTGTCAGTCCGGAGTCGCCGACGGGACCGCCGATGACAAAGCGGCCGGTCGGGTTTACATAATATTTCGTGTCGGCATCCAGAAGGTTTGCCGGCAGTGTCGGACGGATGATCTCCTCTACCACTGCCTCACGCAGATCGCGGATGGAAATATCCTCGGAATGCTGGGTGGAGATGACAACATTGTCAATACGCTCCACGGAGCCGTCCTCAGCGTACTGCACGGAGACCTGACTCTTTCCGTCGGGGCGAAGCCACGGCAGATGACCGTTTTTGCGCTCCATGGCGAGCTTTCTGGTCAGGCGGTGTGCAAACGAAATGGCGGCAGGCATCAGCTCCGGCGTCTCATCGCAGGCAAAGCCGAACATCATGCCCTGATCGCCCGCACCGAGCGTATCGGGATCCTCATAGGAGTTATCCACGCCCATGGCGATGTCGCCGGACTGCTCGTCAATGGCAGTCAGCACGGCACAGGTGTTGCCGTTGAAGCCGGATGCGGGAGAGTCATAGCCGATTCGGCAGAGAGTTTCGCGTGCGACATGGGGGATGTCCACATAGCAGTCCGTGGAGATTTCGCCCATGACGAGCACCATGCCGGTCGTTGCGATACATTCGCAGGCGACACGCGCATTTTTGTCCTGTGCCAGAATGGCGTCCAGAACGCCGTCGGAAATCTGGTCACAGACCTTGTCGGGATGTCCTTCCGTGACGGATTCAGAGG
Organism: Clostridiales bacterium; assembly: GCA_017577345.1. GTDB lineage: Bacteria > Bacillota > Clostridia > Oscillospirales > Oscillospiraceae > JAZOXB01. The sequence continues at coordinate 4,031 of PITX01000082.1, read as the reverse complement.
TAAAAATTCTTTTTTGCATTGCAAGAGCTTCCTTTCTGCTTGTTTTTTCCATAGCCCTTGTCGATACAAAAAATACCCTGTTTCGACAGGGTACAGTTATGTCCTCATCTGTCGATCTTCATCGCCGGAATTGGCACCTTGCGGCAAACCGCAGGTTGTCGGGCTTCATCGGGCCGGTCCCTCCGCCACTCTCGATAAGGTTATGAAATTATAATTAATCATAGCATAGATATTCATAATGTCAAGAAAAAAATTCACCGTATCGACCGATACGGTGGTTATTTTTACGGTAATGTGACAGAAATTTCCGGTGTATCCTCGCAGAGAGTGACATGACACTGCGCGATGCCGTTTTCCTCCAGCACATACTCGCCGTAGGGAACGCCTGCAAAAACACAGGTCAACAGCTCCTGCGGCTTGGAGCAGCGGACGACTTCGCGCAGACGGGTCTTTGCATTGACGAGCGTATAGTCGATCCAGCCGCCGTCCTCGGTCAGCACCCTCTCTGAGGCAAAACGCTCCACCGTCACGGTGCCGACCTGCTCGTCTGTCAGGTAAAGCTGTTCGCCGTCTGACCAGCCGCAGCCGCAGGAAACGCTGACGGAAGCGTTTTTATTCAGCGTAAATTCCGTGCATCCCTGCTCCGTCGCGGCAAAATAGGTACCGGGTGTCATCAGGTCGCTGACTGCCGTGCCGTTTTCGACCTGCAAGGTCTGCAGTGGCTCACCCTCATGGGTATATAGCCGGATTTCGTTGACGGCGGCATCCGTATTCAGAAGAAGCCGTACCCAAATATATGTATCGTTTTCCGTTTCCGGCGGTGCGGAGCTGACATCGGAAGACACTGCGCAAATCAGCCCGATCGACAGTGCCAGCGCGATGCCGAGAAGCAGACACGCGCTGCAGATCCGTTTTCTTGACCGTTTCATATGTAATCCCACCCTTCCTTCTTTGATTGTAGCGGAGCAGGAAAGAAAAAAAGGTCGGAAAATTCAGGTATAAAAAATATTTCTGCTGTCGATACTGAACATCGGAGGTGCTAATATGCAAAACAACAACAAATCCAAGGGCTTCCGCAGCTTTGTGAAGGAGAAGGGCTATTACATAGTCCTGCTTCTTTGTGCAGCGGCTGTGGGAACATCAGGCTATTTTCTTCTGACGAGAGATAAGACACCGGTAACGCCGGAGGCGACGGTGCAGACGGAGGTGCCGGCATCGAGCATCGGCAATGCGCCGACGCAGAAAGCGGCAAATGCGGTGGCAACACAGGGCGCAGAGCCGACCGAGCCGACCTCTCCGAAGCGACTGGTCACAGTTCGCCCGTCCGGTGGTGAAACGGTGACCTCGTTTGCGGCGGATCATCTTGCCTATAACGAGACGACACGCGACTGGAGAACGCATGAGGGTGTTGATTTCCGTGCGGAAGCAGACCAGAGTGTGACGGCAGCGGCAGACGGAACGGTCTACGCGATTTATGAAGACCAAAGCTACGGCATGACCGTCGTCCTGCAGCATACCGACGGCTATACGACGCACTACGCCAATCTGTCCGAGGATGTCCCCGTGACAGTGGGGCAGAGCGTCCGCGCAGGGGAAACCGTCGGCACGGTCGGCGATACCGCCTGTGTGGAAACGGCGATGGAGCCACATCTGCACTTCGCGGTCTATAAAAACAATCAGGCAGTCGATCCCGCTGAGTTTTTCAATTAAGAAAAAATGCACGCTCCGGCGTGCATTTTTCTTGCATTTTTCAGCGGAACATGATAGGCTGAAGGCAGACGAAGACTCGTCAGATTAACAGGAAGTGAGACGATAGTATGCAGTATAGAATTCAGGGCGCCCCGATGTCCGTCGTGATTTGCGAGCTGGCAAGATCCTGCTGCAGACCATGCCGATCAGTGCGATCGCCGGCGTATTGTCTCCGGGAAAATAACATATAGGAAAGGAGCTGTAAAAAAACAGCCCACTTATAATCTTTCCACAGATGCAGTTATTGTGCGCTAAAACAGCAAGAAGTTATTCACAGGCAGCAAAATTGCTGCAAAAAATGGTGATGGGTCTCTAAGATGAGACCCACCACCATTTTTTGAGCTGTTTTTTACAGCTCCTTAGCAATTTCTTATTCCTTCTTGCAGCGTTCGATAAGTTCGGCAAGCTTCTCGCAGACACGGTCATAGTTTTCCGCTTGGTGCGGGAACAGGCAGCGGGAGCAGTCCTTGATGCCGTCATTTGCGTAGGTGAAGCCGCCGCCGCATCGGTCGCCCAGCGCATAGAGCGGACAATAGCAAAACAGGCAGTTGAACTTCTCCGGGTCTGCCCCGGCATGGCAAGGGAAAAATTCGCAGTCCCGGTTTTGCATGAAACGGCTGCTCATACGGCTTCTCCGATCCTTTCACCGAGACGCACCTTCGTCTCGATGCCCTGCGCGGAATAGGTCAGGATGTCCTCATCCATACAGACGGTGTCCTTCTTCAAAAGCAAGATCACCGTCGAGCCGCCATAGGCAAAGTAGCCCTTTTCCTGCAATTTTGTGAATGACGCCGCATTTTCCTCATGGTTGACGATTTTTCCGACCAGCAGCGCACCGACCTCCATCTGGATCATATCGCCAAAATGCTCCGTATGCAGTCGCTGCACCGTGCGCGTGTTTCTGCGGTAGACCTTCATGTCCGCAGCGATCGGATTGACCGTATGCAGAACGCCGGGAATGTGGCGGCAGGCTTCCTGCGTGCCGCTGTCGGGGTAGACATAGCGGTGGTAATCGTCCGGAGAGAGACGGAAAATCAGGCACAGTCCGCCGCGGTACTCCTCGGCAAGCGCACCGTCCTCCAGCAGCTCCGCTGCCGTATAGGGAACATCCTTGATGATAAAGCGGCTGTCTTCCGCGATCGGAAGTGCCGTCAGCTTACTGTCCGCGATCGCAGGCAGCTCCGTTTCCGTCGTTTGGTTTGCATAATCTTTTCTCTGCCGGGTGAAGAAGTCGTTGAAATTGGAAAACTCCCGTACAGTGCAGTCCTCCGTTGAAATGTTGTACTGCACCATGAATTTGTTGACCTTCTTTTTGGAAAGCCCGGATCTCTGCCATGCACCATAGACATTCGAAACGAATTTCCTGCACAGGATCGTCTTGGCGAGGAAGCGTCCGAACGGATTGCCGTAGGCAAAGCGGATGGCTCCCGCGCCGACCTCCGGCTCCTGCACAAGTTCTTTTCTGTTCCAGACCTGCATGGCGTTCCCTTCCTTATTTCAGCCCGTTGGCGTATTTCAGTGCCAAAATCCGCAGAACACTTTCGTTGATCCGTTCCTCTGTCAGTCTTCCGTTATTGACCGCGTCAAGGATCGCCTGCGCTGCATCGGTCAGATCGTCGGGCTGATAGATCATATCACAGCCCGCCTGAATTGCCGCAACTGCCGCATCTCCCGTATCGTAGAGATAGCTGATTGCGCCCTTCTGGAACGAATCTGTCATGACAACGCCGTCGTAACCGAGCTGCACGCGGAGCAGGTCGTTGACGATCTCCGGGCACAGGTCGGCAGGTCTGTTTTCTCCGACGATATTCGGGAAGCACAGATGCGATACCATGATCATATCCGCACCGTTTTCGATACCCGTGCTGAACGGAAGCAGATTACCCTGCAGCTGCTCCAATGTCTGCTCGGAAACCGCGGTTCCGTAACGGCTGTCCATATTGGAAACGGAAAGTCCGGGAAAGTATTTCAGGCAGGACATACAGCCGCCGCTATGTAAGCCCTTGACCATCTGCGTTACCAAGACTGCCGTGGTCTCCGGGTTCGTGCTGAAGGCGCGGCGTCCGACCTCCGTATTGAACACATTGTTCAGTGTGTCCGCTACGGGTGCAAGGTCAATATTGAAGCCGATGCCGGTAATTGCCGTACCGATCTCATTGCCGATCTCATAGACACGGTCAGTTTCATAGCCGTCTCCATAGACGCCCATCTGGTCGTAGTAGCCCGTGACGCCGATTCCATTGAGATAGGAATTGAAACCGCCCTCTTCTTCGATGCCGACA
>PITX01000008.1 GCA_017577345.1 Clostridiales bacterium | reverse complement strand
AATGACATCGGTCGGCAGCGGCACCATTTTTTTGGCATTGGTCTGACTCATTGTTCAGCCGCCTACTATTTACGGAACTTCGCGGTGAGCTTCTTTTTTATACTGATTTTGAACTGCTGGAATTTCTGATTGGAGTTGAGCAGCATGACAAGGATCAGAACGACTGCGTAGATGAGCATGCGGTAATCATCGAAGCCGCGCAGCAGCTCGGGAAGGACAGTCAGCACGATCGCTGCGATGATCGAGCCGCGCAGGTTGCCCATACCGCCGAGAACGACCATGACAAGAACACTGATCGAAGTATTGAAATCAAACTTCTTCGCTTCGACTGCAGAGTAATTCATGGCGAACAGAACACCTGCCATGCCGGCCATTGCCGCAGAAATGACAAATGCTCTCATCTTATAAGAGGTTATGTTCAGACCGACGGATTCGGCGGCGATGGGGTTATCGCGGATCGCCTTGATCGCACGACCTTCCTTGCTGTGGACAAAGTTCATGATGATGAGCATGACCACAATGACAAGCACAAAGCCCGTCCCGAAGTTTGAAAGCCGTTCCGTGACCTTTGCGCCCTGCGGTCCGTTAATAATGAATTCGCCGGGAAGCTTTGCACCACTGAACATGGCAATGTGCAGACCCTCCGCATCTATCGTGATGTAGAGGCAATTCAAAATATTCTTGATGATCTCACCGAATGCAAGCGTGACGATAGCAAGATAGTCGCCGCGCAGACGAAGAACGGGAATACCGATCAGGAATCCCGCGATCGCCGCAAGCAGACCGCCGATAATGATCGCAACGATCATCAGAAGAACGGGATTGCCGATGTACTGCCCCAAAGAGGTCACGGCGACGACGCCGGAGAATGCACCAATGCTCATAAAGCCCGCATGACCGAGACTCAATTCACCGAGAATACCGACCGTCAGGTTGAGTGACAGTGCCATGATGATATAGACACAGATCGGAACCAACTGACCGCTCAGACTGCGGCTGAGCATACCGCCTCGATTCATAAAGAATACGGCGGAAAAGACGATAATAACAGAAACTAAGGTAATAATGTTCTGCCGTGAGGTTTTAGATTTCCATAAACGCATCGTTCTCACCTCAGACTTTCTCAGTGACCTTCTTGCCAAGCAGCCCGTTCGGCTTGACAAGAAGAATGACGATGAGGACGGCGAAAACGATCGCGTCGCTCAGATCCTGACTGATATAAGCTCTGCCGAAAATCTCAATGATGCCCAGAAGCAGACCGCCGACCAGCGTACCGGGGATAGAGCCGATACCGCCTAATACTGCGGCGGTAAACGCCTTAATACCGGGGATAGAGCCGGTGGTCGGGACAAGCACGGGGTACATAGAGCAGTAGAGCACACCAGCGATAGCGGCAAGCGCAGAGCCGATGGCAAAGGTGACCGAAATCGTCTTGTTGACGCTGATGCCCATGAGCTCTGCCGCCTGACGGTTTTCGGAAACGGCACGCATTGCCTTGCCGGTCTTTGCCTTGGTTGTAAAGAGCGTCAGAGCGATCATGATGACAACACAGGTAATAATGCTGACGATCGTTTCACCGGTGATGGTCAGACTGCCGATGTGCAGGGGACCGAAGTTGACAATAGACGGGTAAACCTTCGTGTTGGAGGTCCAGATCAACAGAGCGATATTCTGAAGCAGATAGCTGACACCGATCGCGGTGATCAGAACAGCCAGCGATGCCGCGCTGCGAAGCGGTCTGTATGCCAGCCGCTCAATGACAACGCCGAGCACCGTGCAGACGCACATGGCGATCAATAACGCCAAAATCGGCGGCGTACCAAGAGAATAGATGCTCACAAAGGAAATATAAGCACCTACCATGATCACATCACCGTGTGCAAAGTTCAGCATTTTTGCAATGCCGTAAACCATTGTATAGCCTAGTGCGATAATGGCATAAATACTGCCAAGACTGAGGCCGTTGATCAAATTGGATAAAAAAGCCATAATCAGCCTCCGATTTTTTTATATGACTCCCCTTAGAGCAAAAGCTGCAAGGGGAGGAAAGTCGGATCAGCCTGCATTCACATAGACGCCGTCCTTGATGACAACAGCGGCAGGAGCCTTGTCGACCATACCGTTGACCCAGGTCATGTTTGCACCGGTCAGACCGCTGAAGCTCATGGAGCTGAACTGCTCGATCATTGCCTCGCAGATATCTGCGGAGGATGCATCGGTACCGAGACCGGTCTTGAGGAATGCATCGTAAACAGCGTAGACACAGTCATAGCCGTCAGCTGCGAACTGGTTGGGGATCTCGCCGTATGTTTCCCGGTATGCGGAGACGAAGGACTGCGTTGCCGCATCGGGAGCGTCGGCTGCGAACGGGGTCAGCAGCATAACGCCTTCTGCCAGAGCGGTGTCAAAGCCTTTCAGCGTCAGAATGCCGTCCATGCCGTCAACACCGAAGAAGGTGGGAGCATAGCCAATGGCATTTGCCTGATTCAGGATCAGAGAAGCGGGCGTGTAGTAGATGGGGAGGAAAACGATATCAGCGCCTGCATTCTGTGCATCGGCAACCTGAACGGAGAAGTCGGATGTATTGTCAGTGCAGGTGCTGACGGAGACAATGTTAATGCCGAGCTCGGCTGCCTCAGCTTCAAAGGTCTGATAGATGCCGCTGGAATATGCATCGGCGTTGTTATAGATCACAGCGACCTTTGCATCGGGGAAATGCTCGCAGATGTACTTCGCGGATGCTTTGCCCTGGTTCGGATCGTTGAAGCAAAGCTGATAGACATTGTCATTTCCTTTTGTGACATCGGGGGAGGAAGCGGACGGGGTCAGCGCGAACAGACGATCCTTATAGCATTCTGCTGCAACAGCGACACACGGGGTCGTGGTAACGCTGCCGACCAGAACATGCATACCCCAGTCCATGAGGTTGTTGTATGCGTTGACAGACTTTTCTGCGTCATGCTCGTCATCCTGCGTGTTCAGCTCGATCTGAACGCCGCCCTTTGCGTTGATCTCCTTGACTGCGAGCTCGGCACCGTTCTTTGCCGCGTTGCCGTAAACGGCTGCGCCACCGGTCAGCGGACCGATAAAGCCGATTTTGAGCGCGTCAGAGTCAGAAGAACCGGACTTACCGCAGGCTGCGAACAGGCTGGCCACCATGACCAGTACGAGTACGAGAGTTACTGCTTTTTTCATTTTCATTTTCTCCTTCAAAGAATTGATTACATACAAAAACCGGCCTTCGTCGAAAGGACGAGGCCGGTAAAGTATCAGCTTTACGCGTTTACAGCCATCGTGCACTTTCGACCGAATCTGCAAATTACGGGAATAATTACTACACCCAGAAGAAGTACGCTGACAAGCAAAATGATGGATACCACGGAAATGGCACCCATCATAATCATGCAAATGACCGCAGCAAAGCACGCATCCGAAGCAGACGCGGTCATAGATGTCATATTCATATGGAACAGCTTTTTCATTTTGCGTCTCCTTCCTGCGCATTTTTGTATTTTTAATACTATAATGCTTTAAAACACAAAAGTCAAGAGTAACTTTTTACAAAATGTGAATAAATATTCCGAGATGCTTGTGCAATGCATACAATTTATGCAAAAATCAGCAGCACCACCGCCGTTAAGACCGGCTGATGCAGGAGATAAAACCACAGGGAGTGCCTGCCGATAAAGCGGAAAAAGCGAAAAATCATGCAATCGGCATTTACTCCGGGAAGCAGGCTTTCCTTTTTGCGGTAGGCGGTTTTTCCCACGGCGGCACCGATCAAAAACCAGCCGAAGCCCGGGAAAAGCGGAAAGAAGTCACTGCCGACATAAAAAGCGGCAGAGCGCAGACCGATTGGAAACAGAAAATCCACGGAAACGGTAAGCGTCTGCATCCAATAGCCGAGCACGATGAATATAACACCGATCAGAGCAGTTGCCCAGTACGGAAGCTTCCGGAAGAGCGGATAGAGCATCATGCACACACCGAGCATATGCAGAATACCGAACCAGATGCGGATATTGGTAATGCCAAGGACACAATCCATAAAGAAAGTCACATAGGAAACCAGAAGACCCGCGCAAAATACGGCAAGACCTCTCTTAAAGGTGGTGCTTGCAGTCAGCGTCGCGCAGATGCCGGAAATCAGCACAAACAGGATGTGCCCGTACTGACGGATCAGTAAAAACCATTTCGGCAGATCAATGGACTTACCGCCGAATGCGGAAAGATCGTAAAACAGATGCACTACGATCATTCCAATAATACAGATCCCGCGCAGAGCGTCCAGCTCCCAGATGCGCTTTTTCGTCATTGCGCCGCTTCCTCCTCCAAAACACGGTAGGCGACCTTGCCGACAAGTGTTTTCGGCAGCTCGTCGCGGAATTCAATCTCATAGGGCATTGCGTATTTTGCGATCCTCTCGCGGCAGTAGGCAAAGAGCTCCTGCCGGATCTCCTCACTGGGCGTAAAGCCCGGACGCAGAACGACAAAAGCCTTGACCTTCTGCATTTTATAGGAATCTTTTACGCCGATCACGCAGGAAAGCAGTACCTTGTCGTGACCGTCGATAATGTTTTCGAGCTGACTGGGATAGACATTGTAGCCGGAAGTGATGATCATACGCTTGATGCGCTGACGGAAATAGACGAAGCCATCTGCGTCCATTTTGCCGAGATCGCCGGTGTGCAGCCAGATGCGTCCGTCCTCATGCCGGCGCAGGGTCTGTGCGGTTTCCTCGGGATTATCCAGATAGCCGAGCATAACGGACGGACCGGAAATGCAGATCTCACCCTCTGTTTCGGGCTCGACCTCATCTACCGTATCCGGCTTGACAATCTTAAAGAAGGTATCCGGGAAGGGAACACCGATCGAGCCGTCACGCGCATAGTCAATGGGCGTCAGGCAGCAGGCGGTGACACATTCTGTCGTTCCGTAGCCCTCGCGGATCTGTACGGTGGCATGATGTTCCTTCAGGAAGGCATCTACCTTGTGCTTCAGCTCCACGGACAGAGAATCTCCGCCGGAGAAAACACCCATCAGGAAGGACATATCCAGATCGTCCAGATCCTTTGTCCGCAGGAGAGCTTCAAACAGCGTCGGGACACCGGGAATGAAATTCGGATGCTTCTTTTTTAAGAGCTCGGCATAGGTCTTGATATTGAAATTAGGTACTAAGATACACTTTGCACCGCCGACCAGTGCCGTATGGATGCCGATGCCGAGACCGAAGCCGTGGAAGACCGGCATGACGGAAAGCATACTGCACCCGCTGATATCTTTGTAGCCGCTGGCGGCGATCGTCTGCAGGGCAAGCGCATTGAAATTGTAGCTGGAAAGGCAGATGCCCTTGGTCGTTCCGGTCGTACCTCCGGAATACAGGATACTGGCACAGTCAGAAGCGGTACCGTCATCCTCCGGAAGCTCAGAAACGGCTCTTTTCAGCGCATCTGTCCAGAGTATGTAGCTGTCATCCTTCGGAAGCTTCGGGAACTTTCTTGCCTCCGTCAGCGCAAAGCCGACCTTTAATGCAAGATTCAGCTCATCCTGTATTTTCGCAATCAGCAGGACGGGCTTGCTCTCGGCGCTCTCGATTGCCGTGTGTACCTTGCCGTATAAGCGGTCGAGGGTGAGAATGGCCTTGCTCTTGGAAATATCAACATAGAATGTGATTTCCTCTGTTGCGGAAAGCGGATGAATCATGTTAGAGACGGCGCCAATGCGGTTGAGCGCATAGAAGCAATCAATTGCCTGCGGCGTATTGGGCATACAGATCGTCACACGGTCGCCTTTGCGGATACCGAGTGCATACAGAGCCTTTGCGGCGCGGTCAATGCGATCAAGAAAAGCGGCAAAGCTCGTCGGACGGTTCATAAACTCGTAGGCGGGCAGGTCGGGATATTTTTTTGCCGTCTGCGCGACAAGCTGATAAATCGTCTGTCGGGGATAATCAATGGTTTTCGGCATTTTGCCGTAAAAATTGAGCCACGGTGCGGTCGAGGAGAGTGCCATGAGCTGATACTCCCTTTCTATCTGAATATAAAAACAGTATATCAAGTCTGTTCCGAAAAATAAACATACAATCGACCTGCATTTGTCATACTTTCGGCAAGTTTTGAAAATCGCTCTTTATTTCTGCGGCAAAATGTACTAAAATAAAAATCAGAATTTACAGAGGCAGGAATCACCATGACAGAGAATTTCAAGCAGCGATTTTTGACTGCACGCAGAGCATATATTGCGCAGCAGTTTTCCAATATGAATACAAGACAGCTCGAGGCCGTACTGACGACCGAAGGCCCGTTGCTTTTGTTGGCAGGTGCAGGAAGCGGCAAGACGACCGTCCTTATCCACAGGATCGCAAATCTCATTCGATTTGGCAGCGGCTCGGACAGTACGGAGGTACCTGACGGCGTTACCGAGGAGGATGTTGTCTATCTTGAGAGCCTCAATGCAGGCACAAGTGAGGCAGATACCCGGAGAGCGGACGGACTTTGTGCGCTCCGTCCGGTAGAGCCTTGGTCTATCCTTGCAATCACCTTTACGAACAAGGCGGCAAACGAACTGAAAGACCGCATCTGCAATCTGCTGGACGCACAGGGCGAGGGCATTTGGGCGATGACCTTCCACAGTGCCTGCTGCCGTATTCTGCGGCGTGAGATCGGTCGGCTCGGCTATGAAACGAGCTTCACGATTTACGACACCTCGGATTCCGAGCGCGTGATGAAGGAAATCTTGCGTGACCGGAATCTGGACGATAAAATGTTCCCGCCCAAGGCAGTCCTCGGCATGATCTCCAAGGCAAAGGACAACCGTCAGAGTCCGGACGATTTTGCAAATAATGCAGGCGATGACTACCGGATGAAGCGGACGGCGGAGCTGTATGAAGAGTATCAGCGCAGACTAAAGGGCGCGAATGCCGTCGATTTTGACGACATCATTCTGCTGACGGTACAGCTCCTGCAGGAATACGAGGATGTGCGGATCTATTATCAGCGCAAGTTCCGCTATGTCATGATCGACGAGTATCAGGACACGAACCATTTGCAATATATGCTTGCCTCACTGCTGGCAGGCGGCTATCAGAATATCTGCGTGGTAGGTGACGACGATCAGAGCATTTACCGCTTCCGCGGTGCGACCATCCGAAATATTCTGGATTTTGAAACTCACTTCGAGGGCGCAAAGGTCATTCGACTGGAGCAGAACTACCGTTCCACGCAGTCCATCCTGGACGCAGCCAATGCGGTGATTGCCAATAACCGCGGCAGAAAGGGAAAGCACCTGTGGACAAATAACGGCGTGGGTGAAAAAATTCTGCATTATGAGGCAATGAACGAAAGTGATGAGGCAAGCTTCGTTGCCAATCAGATCCTCTCCGAGTCAAAGGGAAAAAACCTGAACAGCTTTGCCGTGCTCTACCGCACCAATGCACAGTCGAATGCTTTGGAATATGCATTCAAGCGCAGCGGTGTGCGCTACCGCATCATCGGCGGCACACGCTTCTTTGATCGCGCCGAGGTCAAGGATATGCTTGCCTATCTGTGTGTGATCAACAACCGCAGTGACGACTTACGCCTCAAGCGGATTATCAATCAGCCGCCGCGCGGCATCGGCGCAAAGACGGTGGAGACGATGGAGCGCTTGTGTAATGTCTCGGAAACGCCGCTTTACAGCGTGATCAGTGATCCGTATAACTATCCCGCATTGGAGCGCTCCGCGCAGAAGCTTATGGCGTTTACCATGCTCATTGAAGAGTGCGCGGAGCTTCTGAAAACCCTGTCTCTGCCGGACTTTTATGAGGAGCTCCTGATCCGCACGGGCTATACGGCGATGCTGGAGCAAAAGGACGATCTGGAAAACCGCACCCGATTGGAGAATGTACGCGAGCTGAAATCCTCCATTCTTACTTATATGGAAAACACAGACACGCCGACACTCAACGGGTTTTTGGAGGAAATCGCGCTCTATACCGATATTGAGCAGTACGACAAGGACGCGGATGCCGTTGTTATGATGACCATGCACTCTGCAAAGGGGCTGGAATTCCCGAATGTTTTCATTGTCGGCTGCGAGGAGGGGCTTTTCCCGGGGCTCCGTTCCATCGGCGACAACGAGGAAATGGAGGAGGAGCGCAGACTTTGCTATGTGGCGATCACGCGGGCGAAGCAGCATCTGACGGTCACGAGCGCGAGACAGCGTATGCTCTACGGTCATACGACGATCAACCGTCCGTCCCGCTTCCTGGGTGAGATCCCTGCGGAGCTGCTCTTAAACAAGGCAGCGGCGCAGCCGAAGCCGTTTGCACAATATGATTATTCCGCATCGAAGCCGCAGATGCCGAGACGAAGCATGGATTCGTTCGCTGTTCCGAAGAAAAAAACGGCAATTCCCGAATTCGGCAAGGGTGATATGGTGCAGCATGATGCCTTTGGCAAGGGCATGGTGCTTTCGGTGCTGAAAATGGGCAACGACGCCATGCTGGAGATCGCCTTTGACCAGGTCGGCACAAAGCGACTGATGGCAGGCGCGGCATCGACCAGAATGAAAAAGCTGTAAAAGAAATTCGTCCCCCGGAATAGAAATATACTGGGGGGATGGGCATGAGCTTTGAGCAGAGAGACAGGCTCCGCGTTGCGCTTGCCGTAATACTGACGGTGATCGCGGGGCTGACACTGCTGTTTCGCCTGCGGCTTGCACCGATGGCACAGCAGCTTATCGAGACGCAGGTGAATAATCAGGCGTCGGATGCGATCAACGATGCGATTGCCGAGCAGATTGCAGCGGGTGAGCTCAATTATGAGGATATGGTGACGGTGGAAAAGGACAAAAACGGCACCGTGACCGCAATCCGCACGAATATGGAGCGCATCAATCTGCTGAAAACGGGAATTCTGGATTGCATCGACGAAAAACTGGATAATCTATCCGTTGAGGAGCTGGGCGTGCCGATCGGCTCGGTGCTCATGCCGGAGCTGTTTTCCGGTCGTGGACCGAACATTCCGGTACGGGTACTTGCCGTGCGCACCTCGGACGCACTTTTCCGCAACGATTTTTCCGCAGCGGGCATCAATCAGACCCGCCACAGCATTTATATTGATATTCATGTGACGGTCACAGTGCTGACCTGGACGGGAACGCACGATGTACTTGTGGATTCGACTGTAGCCGCCGCAGAGACCGTGATCGTCGGCACAGTACCGGTCACATACTTTGGTATGGAGGAACAGCCATGAACGCGAAACAGGAAATCGAACGCCTCAGCGCAATTCTGGAGGAGGCAAATCATAAATACTATGTGCTTGACGCACCGACAATGCCGGATTATGAGTACGATCATCTTCTGCGGCAGCTGGAGGAGCTGGAGGCACAGTACCCGGAGTTTGCATCACCCTTATCTCCGACGAAGCGGGTCGGCGGTGAAGCACTGAACCGCTTTGAGAAATTCGAGCATGAGGTGCCGCTGGAGAGCCTGCAGGATGTATTCTCCGAGGACGAAGTCAAGGAATTTGACGAAAAGCTCCGTCAGACCGTACCGGAGGGGTGCTACAGCGTAGAACCCAAGGTGGACGGTCTGTCCGTGGCACTGGAATACATTGACGGCGCATTTGTCCGCGGCGCAACGCGCGGTGACGGCAGGATCGGCGAGAATGTGACCGAAAACCTGAAGACGATCCGCTCCATTCCCATGCGTTTGGAAAATGCACCGCACCGGCTGATCGTCCGCGGCGAGGTGTTCATGTCCCGTGCTGTCTTTGAGCAGCTCAACACCGCCCGTGAAGAGAAGGGGCAGTCGCTCTTTGCCAATCCGCGCAATGCCGCTGCCGGCAGCCTGCGTCAGCTTGACCCCGCGATAGCTGCCGAACGCAAGCTGGATATTCTGATTTTCAATTTGCAGCTTGCCGAGGGCGTGACCTTTGAGACCCATGCACAGACACTGGATTATCTGCGTGAGCTGAAATTCAAGGTCATTCCGTATCGGCTTTGCAAAACTGCGGAGGAAGCCATTGCACAGATCCGCTTCATTGGGGAAAACCGCTATGATTTCGCCTTTGATATTGACGGCGCGGTCGTGAAGCTGAATGACCTACAGGAGCGCAGTGTGCTTGGCAGTACGGCGAAATTCCCGCGCTGGGCATGTGCGTTCAAATATCCCCCTGAAATCAAGCAGACCGTTCTGCGCGAGATCGCGGTGCAGGTGGGACGTACTGGCGTTCTGACGCCGAAGGCAGTCGTTGATCCCGTTCGTCTGGCGGGAACGACGGTCACAAATGCGACTCTGCACAATCAGGGTTTTATTTCCGAAAAAGACATTCGTATCGGTGATACCGTGAAGATCCGCAAGGCAGGGGAGATCATCCCCGAAATATTGGAGGTCGTTTTTTCCAAACGCCCTGCACAGACGACACCATATCACCTGCCCACAGTCTGCCCGGTCTGCGGCGCACCGGTCGAACGCGACGAGGACGGTGCGGCAATGCGCTGCACCGGTATTGAGTGTCCGGCGCAGCTAACGCGGAATATTGCGCATTTTGTCTCCCGTAATGCGATGGATATTGAGGGCCTGGGCGATGCCATCGTGGAACAGCTGATCGCAAACGGGCATATCTCATCTCCCGCCGATATTTATTATCTGCGCCTTGAAGATCTCAAGAGCCTGTGGAAAAGCGGCGAAAAGGCAGCCTCCAAGCTCCTTGATGCAATTGAAGCGAGCAGGCAGAACGATGTCAGCCGCCTGATTTTTGCTCTCGGCATCCGTCAGGTCGGTGAAAAGGCTGCCAAGGTGCTTGCCAGGACCTTCGGCTCCTTGGATGCACTGATGCAGGCAGATATTGATACACTGACGCAGGTACGCGATGTCGGCGCGATCACGGCGGAAAACATCGTTTCGTGGTTCTCCAATGCACAGTCACAGCACATGATTTCCCGTCTGCGTGAGGCGGGTGTGAATTTTGAAAGCACGATCCGGCAGGAGGATCACCGCTTTGACGGCATGACATTCGTTCTGACCGGCGCACTGTCCCTGTTCACGCGTGACGAGGCGACGGAAAGAATTGAAGCCTGCGGCGGCAAGGCGGCAGGCTCGGTGTCGAAAAAAACGACCTATGTCGTTGCCGGCGAGAATGCCGGAAGCAAGCTGAAAAAAGCGAATGAATTGGGGATCCCCGTGCTGAGCGAGCAGGATTTTCTGAACATGCTTGCGTAACGGACAGGTTTGTGCTATAATCCAAAAGTTCGCCTTATACCTGCGCGGAAAGGAAGAAAATATATGAGAAAGTTCCTTGCAATACTGGTTTGCAGAGTGATCAAAGTAATCGGCGGCTTTGTCGGCAAGGGGACAAGCCTGCCCGGAAAATATGCGCTGAAGCTCTGCCCGGATATTCTTGCACGGATCCAGAAGCCCAAAATGATCGTAGCAGTGACCGGAAGCAACGGCAAGACCTCCACGGTCGAGATGATCGCCTCTGTTCTGAAAGCCTCGGGTAAGAGCGTTGCCTATAACGCCGAGGGTTCCAATCAGATCGAGGGCGTTGCCACGATGATGCTGAATTCCTGCTCCTTAAGCGGCAAAATGAAGCAGGATGTCCTTCTGATCGAATCGGACGAACGCTATACCAAGTATACCTTCCGCTGGTTCCATCCGACGCACTATGTCATTACCAACCTCTACCGCGACCAGCTCACCAGAAACGGCCATCCGCAGTGGGTATATGATGCGATCAGGGAGAGCGTGTTTGACGAGACGACCTTGATCCTCAATGGCGATGACCCGACCGTTTCACTGTTCGGTCTGGGACGCGAGAATGTCCTTTGGTTCGGTCTGGATCACAACTCCGTCGATACGGAGAAATTTGTCGGTGCCTACAATGACGGACGCTACTGCCCCGTCTGCGGCAAGACGATGCGCTACGACTATTATCATTATAATCATGTCGGCAGTTACCACTGCGATGCCTGCGGCTTCGAGCGTCATGCGACGGATTATACCGTAACGGATGTCGATTTGGAGCACAGTAAGATCACAGTCAACGGCAAAGATGAGATCAGTCTTGCCTTCCGCAGCATCTATAATATCTATAATATTCTTGCTGCCTATACCGTCTGCATTCTGCTCGGCATCCCCGGTGAGAAAATTGCCGCGCTTGTCAGTAACTATATTTTGAAAAACGGCAGATATATTGAGTTTCGCCTCGGTAAGCATCCGGGTACATTCCTGATCTCCAAGCACGAAAATTCGATTTCCTATGATATGTCATTCAAGTATGCGATTGCACAGGGAGCACCGTGCAGTATCGTTGTGATCGTTGATGCGGTCAGCCGCAAATACTTTACCAGTGAGACCTCCTGGCTGTGGGACATCAACTTTGAGCAGCTGGAACATCCGCTGATTGAGAATATCTACCTGTGCGGCAAATACTGCAACGACCTTGCCATGCGATTCTCCTTTACAAAGATCGCGCCGGAAAAGATCAAGGTCTTTGAAGACATCGACGCCGCCTGTGCAGACCTGCGGGAAAACGGTTCGCAGCAGCTTTATGCCGTGACCTGCTTCTCGGATAAAGATAAGTTCATGTCCAATGTAACGGTGAAATGAGGATGCCTATGGAACTGAAGCTTTTGCATCTTTATGATGATGTGATGAATTTGTACGGGGAATATGCGAACATTTCCGTTCTTGCGCGGTATCTTACCGATTTGGGCTGTGCCGTCAGCGTAGACACGCTTTCTCTCTACGAAGAAAAGGATATTTCCGGCTACGATTTCTACTACATGGGCTCCGGCACGGAGCGGAAGCAGAAGCTGGCGCTTTCACAGCTTGCGAAATACCGCGATGCGCTTTCGCAGGCCTGCGAAGCAGGTAGAGTCATGCTGTTTACGGGCAACAGCTTTGAGCTGCTCGGCGATAAGATCACGGATGCCGACGGTACGGAGTATGAGGGCCTGCATCTGGCATCGTTTGAGACAGTGGAGGGCAAGCGCCGTATCACCGGCGACTGCATTGCTTCCTTTGACGCTCTGAACACCGAATTGGTCGGCTTTATCAATAAGTGCAGTAAAACAAGCGGCGTTGAGCAGCCGTTATTTGAAATGCAGATGGGCTACGGCAACGAGGCAGACAGGGGAGCAGAGGGTTTCCGGAAAAACAACTGCTTCGGCACGCATCTGACCGGCCCGATTTTGGTCAAAAACCCCGCCATGCTTCAATATGTCGCAACGCTGCTCGGTGCGGAAGCACCGGAGCGTGTTTCCTATCCGTTTATGGTGAAGGGATATGAAACAACGATTTCCGAGCTGAGAAAGCGCATGGAAACAATGAAATAATAATCAAAACCTCCGGCACATTGCCGGAGGTTTTGATTCAGACTGTCAAAAAAGTCCGTAACCGTCAAAATAAAGAAAAGCATGAACAGATTTCGGCGCGTGTTGATAAGGATGTTTTTTAAGCATTTTCATCACGCGCCGAAGTCATAACCGCCGGCTAAGCCGGCGGCTTGATTTGGCCCTATAAGGGCCTTTTACGGGCGAAACCCCTAAAGGGGCACCGAAAAGTTTGCCGACCGCATTTATTTTTCGGGCTACCCCTAAAGGGGTTTTTCTTTATGCCTTCTGGTTCGAGCTACCCGTAAACGGGTCTACATATTCCTTTATGCTTACTTGGTCTGCTATTTGATCTTCTGTTAGCTGATTCTTTAGTACTCTTCTATTTGCTTTTTATTCCTTCCTACCGTATCCACATAATATCCTCGTGCCCAGAAATGTCGGTTTCCATATTTGTATTTTAAGTTGGCGTGTCGGTCGAATATCATTAGGCTGCTCTTGCCTTTCAAATATCCCACCACATTTGATACACTATACTTCGGTGGTATACTGACTAGCATATGTACATGATCTTTGCACAGCGTCGCCTCTATTATTTCCACGCCCTTTTGCTGACATAACTGCCTCAGTATTTTTCCTATGTCTGCCTTTATCTCTCCGTATATCGCCATCCTCCTATATTTCGGTGCAAATACGATATGGTATTGACATCTCCACGATGTATGGTCTAAACTACTTATGTCTTTATCTTTCACGATAAGACCTCCCTTTTATGTTAGTTGTGTGGTCGGCAAACCACTTCTAATATAATCGGGAGTTTTTTTCTTGTCTACTCCGCTCCTCGCTATAAGCTCGTTTTTCCCCCCGGCATAGCCGGGGGTTCACTTTGGTACAACCAAACGAAATGAATCCCTGCCGGGATTTGTGAAATATCCTGCGGATGTGAAATACGCCTGCGGCGTGTGAAATGCCTGCGGGCGCGAAAAAGGGATTTATTTCATTTCACATTGCGAAGCAATATTTCACAATCGCTATGCGATTATTTTACATTTGCCGTAGGCAAATATTTCACTATTCGGAAATTATATATAATTTCCCTGCTTGCTATGGCATGAGACAAAGATACCCGCTGAAAAAGAAAAACTTTTCAGCGGGTTGTTTCTTTTAGCTCGACAAACCGGGATTTGTAACGTCAAAGTGCATTGATTGCATCTGCTATTTCGCTTATGCTCTTGCCGTTCGTATCGATCTTGACGGTGTCAAGATTCTGATACATTCCGATCCTTGCGATGCTTTTGTCAATCACATCTGCGGTGCGGATTCCGCTTTCAATATCCGCCAAAAGCCGGCTTTTCAGATTGGCTTCATCGACCGTCAGCGAAACTTTGACAACCTTGCAATCTGCTGTATCAAGCGCGTCGATGATAGTGTTGATAATGGACTGCTCATGCATCACCCAGCAAAAAATCACGTTTTCATAAGCGGAACAATGCAGGAAACTGTTCAAAAGAAAACAGATATTGCGAAGAACCATTGTCTTCGTTTCTTCCGTTACCTTAAACGGATTGGCATTCCAACACCAGTCACCGTCCAAAAAAACAGCGTTCGGGAGTGTTTCCTTCATTTTTTGGCACACTGTCGTCTTGCCAACGCCCATCGTGCCTCCGATCAAATAAATCGTTTTCATTACTTTGTTATTCTCCGCAAATTCTGATTTGTCAATATCTCTTATATCTGATTTTACTGTACAAAACCAAAAAACATCCTTATCCACCCGTAGCATTGTCATTGCGAGGTTTGCGAAGCAAACCGTGGCAATCTGTCCTTTCAGGTTTTGAATAATGTAAAGATAATTAAGTATTTTGACTTACTGCGCAACTTCGTCAGCGCAAACTGCATATTCTTCGCTTCGCCGCAAGCGGCAAAGCTCAATCATTCCGTTGCGCTTCCTCTCCGATGGGCAATCGCTTTGCTGGATTGCCCATC
>PITX01000081.1 GCA_017577345.1 Clostridiales bacterium | reverse complement strand
GCACGGAAGTGTGATATAATTTCATCAACAAATAACGAAAGGTTATCGCAACATGGGATTATTCAGCAAAGTATTCGGCACCCGTTCGGAGCGTGAGGTCAGGAAGCTGATGCCGACGGTGGAAAGAATTGAAGCACTGGGAGACGAGATCGGCAAGCTGACAGATGAGCAGCTTCGCGCAAAGACCGAGGAATTCAAGTCCCGCTATCAGCGAGGTGAAACGCTGGAGGACCTGCTTCCGGAGGCATTTGCCGTCTGCCGGGAAGCGGCAGACCGTGTGCTCGGGATGCGTCCGTACCGCGTGCAGCTCATTGGCGGCATTGTCCTGCATCAGGGACGCATTGCCGAGATGAAGACCGGTGAAGGCAAAACGCTTGTCGCCATTCTGCCGGCCTATCTGAACGCGCTGACCGGAAACGGTGTGCATATCGTCACGGTCAATGATTATCTTGCCAAGCGTGACTCGGAGTGGATGGGAAAGGTCTACCGCTTCCTCGGTCTGCGCGTCGGCTTGATTATACACGACCTCAGCTCCGATGAACGCCGCGAAGCGTACGATGCGGATATCACATACTGCACCAACAACGAGCTCGGCTTTGACTACCTGCGTGATAACATGGCGCTGTACAAGCAGGACATGGTACAGCGCGGTCATAATTTTGCCATCGTGGACGAGGTGGACTCCATCTTAATTGACGAGGCGAGAACCCCGCTGATTATTTCCGGTAAGGGAGAGGAATCGACCAAGCTGTATGAAATGGCGGATTTCTTCGTCTCCGGTCTGAAGAAAAAGGTCTTTGCCACGACCGATGAAAAAGAGGAGCAGGACGATCTGGACTGCGACTACTATGTAGACGAAAAAGCTCGCACGGCAAACCTGACTGCCAGAGGCATTGCCAAGGCGGAGCAGTTCTTCGCGGTGGAGAACCTTGCGGATATCGAGAACACCACGCTGTCGCACCATATCAACCAGGCAATGCGTGCCCGCGGCATCATGAAGCGCGATATAGACTATGTCGTCAAGGACGGACAGGTCATCATCGTCGATGAATTCACCGGCAGACTGATGTACGGCAGACGCTACAATGAGGGTCTGCATCAGGCAATCGAAGCGAAAGAGGGCGTATCGGTCGCAAGCGAGAATAAAACGCTGGCAACGATCACTTTCCAGAATTTCTTCCGTCTGTACGGAAAACTGTCCGGTATGACCGGTACCGCGCTGACAGAAGAGGAGGAATTCTCTGCAATTTACAAATTGGATATTGTTGAAATACCGACCAATAAGCCCGTCATCCGTATCGACAACAACGATGCGGTCTACAAAACAGAGGCGGGAAAATTCCGCGCGGTCATCCGTCAGATCAAGGAATGTCATGAAAAAGGACAGCCTGTTCTGGTCGGCACAATTTCCATTGAAAAATCCGAGCTGCTTTCCAAGCTGCTCAAGCGCGAGGGCGTGCCGCATACCGTCTTGAACGCAAAGCACCATGAAAAGGAAGCGGAAATCGTAGCGCAGGCGGGTAAGTTCGGCGCAGTGACGATCTCCACCAACATGGCCGGCCGTGGTACGGATATCATGCTGGGCGGCAACGCCGAATATATGGCGCTGGCAGAGCTGCGTAAGCAGGAGCTGCCGGACGAGGTCATTGCCGAGGCAAATTCCTTTGCAGAGACGAATGATCCCGAGATCCTTGCGGCGCGTGCGGCATACAAGGAGGCCTATGCGCGGCATAAGGTCGATGTGGACGAGGAAGCGGACAGAGTGCGTGCAGTCGGCGGCCTGTTTATCGTCGGCACGGAGCGCCATGAGTCCCGCCGTATCGACAATCAGCTCCGTGGCCGTTCCGGCCGTCAGGGAGACCCCGGTGAAACGCGCTTCTTCCTGTCGCTGGAGGACGATGTTATGCGTCTGTTCGGCTCCGAGCGCATTATGGGTATGCTGAACAGCCTCGGCATTGACGAGGATACGCCGATCGACGCAAGAATGCTCTCCAATGCCATTGAGAATGCGCAAAAGACCGTCGAAAGCCGCAACTTCCAGTCCCGTAAGAGCGTGCTGGAATATGACGATGTGATGAACACGCAGAGAACGGTCATCTACGAACAGCGCCAAAAGGTGCTCGACGGCGAGGATCTTTCTGCCACCATCGACGGCATGATCCACCATGTGATCGACACCGAGGTGGCAGATGCGTTCGGCACGCAGGATGGCGATCCGAAGGATGTACTGACCGCAAAACTGGAGGGTGTGTATTTCCCGAAGGGAACGCTTGCCGATGTGGAGCTGACTTTGGAAAACGCAGGGGAGAAGCTCTACGAGGTGTTCCGCAGAATCTATGATCAGCGCGAAAAAGAATTCGGCGAAGAGCGGATGCGTGAAATCGAACGGATCATCCTGCTGCGCGTTGTGGATGAATACTGGATGGACAACATCGACGCCATGGACGACCTCAAGCAGGGCATCCGTCTGCGCGCCTACGGTCAGACCGATCCGGTCATAGCCTACAAGCGCGAAGGCTTTGCCATGTTTGACGGCATGATCAATGCCATCCGGGAAGAGACGGTACGCCGTCTGTATATCTTCCGTCTGCGTACGGAGGAGGATGTCAAGCGTAAGCAGGTCGCAAAGATCACTGCGACCGGCGGCTCGGACAATACCGTGAAGCAGCAGCCGGTCAAGAAGGTCAAGATCGGCGCAAACGATCCTTGTCCATGCGGCAGCGGCAAGAAGTATAAGAATTGCTGCCGCGATAAGGACGAAAAGAAGTAATGGGATTTTATGTAAACCGAAAAGGCACATTGGAGTACCTGACGGCAGACACATTGGAGGGTACGGCACATTGCTTTTCCACCCGCTTCGGCGGTGTAAGCGAGGGAATTCTTGCCTCGTTAAATCTCGGTATTCACCGAGGTGACAAACCGGAAAATGTGATGAAGAATTATCACATTCTCGGTGAGGCAGTGGGCTTTGACCCGATGCACACGGTCTTTACCAGACAGGTCCACTCCGATATCATCGACCGTGTCGGTCAGCAGGACCGCGGCAGGGGACTGCTTGTACCGGTAGACCACGGCTGTGACGGTCTGGTAACAAACGAAAAGAATGTCGTTCTGACTGTCTTTTCCGCAGACTGCACCCCCGTTCTGCTCTATGACCCCGTCTGCGGTGCGATCGGTGCCGTCCATGCCGGTTGGCGCGGAACGGCGGCGGCGATCGCAGGCAAAGCGGCGCGGAAGATGTGCGCCGAATTCGGCTGTAAACCGGAAAACATCCGTGCGGCGATCGGTCCGTGCATCAGCCAGTGCTGCTTTGAAACCGATGCCGATGTGCCCGAAGCAATGCTCGCCGCATTCGGAGATGTCGCAAACGCAGCGATCCGTCCTTTGGGACATAAATATTATGTAAACCTAAAAGAATTGAACGCCATTGCCCTCCGCAGGGCAGGCGTTACGCAGATCGACATTGCAGAAGAATGCACAGCCTGTGAGCAGGAGCGTTTCTGGTCGCATCGCCGTGTCGGCGCACAGCGTGGATCGCTTGCTGCAATGATCATGCTAAGAGGAGACACCCCGTGAAAAAGCTGATCGCACTGTTTCTTACGCTTGTGCTGATGTGCGCGTGCACCGCGCCGACAGAGCCTGTGCCGACGGAGGCTTCTGAGAGTACGGAGGCAACGGAGGCAACAGAGGAAACGCAGGAAACACTCCATAAAAAAGAAAAAACGGAGGGCTTCGGTCTTTCTTATCTGCCTGAATACGGTCTGAATCCGTTTACCTGCTATGCCACGGTCAACCGTGCGCTCATCTCTCTTTTGTATGAGGGACTGTTTTCGGTATCCAACCAGTTCCGTGCTGAGCCGGTGCTCTGCGAGAGCTTTAAGATGTATGACGAGGGCAGATCGTATGTTTTTACGATCGATCCGACGGCAAAGTTTTCAGACGGCTCGCCTGTGACGGCGGCGGATGTAGAGGCCTCCATTGAAGCGGGCAGAACCTGCAGCATCTACATGGAACGCCTGTCGCATATCGCCTATTATACGACGCAGGAGGACGGAACGCTGTTTGTTCAGTTAGACACGCCGTATGAGAACTTCCCGCTGATGCTGGATGTCCCGATTCTCAAGGCGACCACGCTGAAAGACCCGTTACCCATCGGCAGTGGCGCCTATGTCATTGCGGGGCAGTCCCTTGTGCGTAATAAGAATTGGAACGGCGTTGCTGCGCCCGCGATCGATCTGGATACCATCCGTCTGTCAGGCTGCAGCGACAGCAATGAGCTGCGTGACGATTTTGAGTTCGGCTCGACCGACCTCATCTACTGCGACCCCAATTCCCCTGCATCCGTCGGCTACCGCTGTGACTACGAGGTATGGGAAGCACCGACTACCGTCCTGCATTATATCGGCTTCAACCTCTACAGCGGCTATTTTGCCAATGACAGTCTGCGCAGGGCAGTGACCTATGCGCTTGACCGTGAGGATATCGCCAGTAAGATCTACGGCGGCTTTGCACTGCCGAGTGTTCTTCCTTGCTCGCCCTATTCCGATTTGTGCGACCCGAAGCTGTGCGAGGACTACAGCTTCTCTCCGGCAAAATACACCGCAGGGCTCAAAGACTCCGGTGTGCTTGTCTCGGAGGAATACGAAAACCATCAAGGCATTTTCCTGGTCTGCTCCGATGACCCGACCCGCGTTGCCGCTGCGGAGTATATTGCGGATGTGCTCAACGAAACAGGTCTGCGGCTGACGGTGAGTGCGGTCGACCATGAGACCTACATGAAGAAGCTCGACAAAGGCGATTTTGACCTGTATTACGGCGAAACGCGACTGACGCCGAACTTCGACCTGACGGAATTCTTTACCAAGTACGGCAATCTGCAATACGGTTCCATCAAGGATACGGCACTGGTTGAACTTTGCATTTCGGCAATGGAGAATACCGGCAGATATGTGGAGCTGAGTGCACGCATCATGGAGCAGGCACCGATTTGCGCGGTCGTATTCAAGAGCTACGCGATCTATGTCACACGCGGCAAGCTCGTGAATATCACGCCGTCAGTCGATAATGCGTTCCATAATGCGGCAGCTGCCCGTTCTTTGGCAGATGCCGACAAGACCTACGAAGGTGACGAAGAATAAATCACCGCGCCCCAATCATCGGGGCGCGGTTTTCCGTTGCAATATGAAATAAACTGTGGTACAATATTAGACAGAACATTGCTTGGAGATGCAGATATGACCGAACTTGTTACACAGAACAATCTGACGGAATATGAAGCATTTGTCGAAAGCCACCCGAAGGGACACTTTTCGCAAAGCGCTCTTTGGGCAAAGCAGAAGCCTGCATGGACATGGCAGGCGATCATCTGCCGCGATGAAAACGGTGCCATCAAAGGAAGCATTGCATTTCTGATCAGAAAAATGCCGATTGTTCACAGAAAAATGATGTATGCCTGCCGCGGACCGGTCTGCGATCTGGATGACAGTTCGACCTTTGAAGAACTGATCGCGGCGGCGAAGGAGCTTGCCGGGACAGAAAAGGCCTATGTCATTAAGATTGACCCGGATGTGCCGTCGGACAACGCGGCGTTTGCGAAGCTGCTGGAGGATGTCGGCTTCCGTACGAGAGATACCGGCAAAAACTTCGAGGCAATACAACCGAAGTATGTTTTTCGTCTCTATCTCAATGAACGCACGGAGGAGGAGATCCTTGCGACCTTCCACCAAAAGTGGCGTTATAATATCCGCCTTGCGGTCAAAAAAGGCGTGGAGGTCAGACTGTGCGGCAAGGAAATGGTGCCCGACTTCTCGCGCATCATGGTCGAAACCGGTGTGCGCGATAATTTTGCTACCCGTCCGCCGGAGTATTTCTCCGCTATGCTGGATAATCTCGGCGACAAGTGCCGCCTGTATATGGCGTTCTTCGAGGGCAAGCCGATTGCCGGTACTCTTGCGATCCACTATGGCGACAAGGTTTGGTATCTCTATGGCGCAAGCTCCAATGAGTACCGCAATCTGATGCCGAACTACCTCCTGCAGTGGAACATGATCCAGTGGGCGATCGAAAATCACTGCCGCGTCTATGATTTCCGCGGTGTATCGGGCGATATTTCCGAGGACAATCCTCATTACGGGCTGTACCGCTTCAAGAAGGGCTTCGGCGGTGAATTTACCGAATTTGTCGGCGAATATGACTTTGTTCTGAAAAAACTGTCCTATTTTATCGCGGAAAAGGGCGCGCTTGCCTATAAGAGCCTTGCGGCGAAGATCTATATGATCAAAAACCGCGGCAAGCAAGATGCCTGACGAGGTGTGATATGACGACCTATGTGGTGAGCCGTGAGATATTGGAGAACAATATCATACAACTGAAAAAGCAGGCAGGCTCCGTGCCGATCTGGGCGGTCATCAAGGGAGACGGCTACGGAC
>PITX01000080.1 GCA_017577345.1 Clostridiales bacterium | reverse complement strand
GGATATTACGGTCGTTATGCAGCAGCGTACTGAGATCCTTAAGATGCTTTACCGTGAAAACGAGATTCTGATCTTTGACGAACCGACGGCAGTTCTGACGCCGCAGGAAATCGACGAACTCATGGAAATCATGCGCGGTCTGGCGAAGGAAGGCAAGTCCATCCTGTTCATCTCGCATAAGCTCAATGAGATCATGGCTGTTGCCGACCGTTGCTCCGTCCTCCGTAAGGGCAAGTACATCGGCACTGTTGAGGTTGCCAATACGACGAAGGAAGAGCTCTCCCGCATGATGGTCGGCCGCGATGTTGAATTCGTCGTTCATAAGGATCCGGCTAATCCTACCGATGCTGTCCTGAATGTTCAGGATATCACAGTTGCCTCCAAGCTGCATCATAACAATGCAGTCAAGAATGTTTCCTTTAAGGTCCGCCGCGGTGAGATCGTCTGTATCGCAGGTATTGACGGCAACGGTCAGACAGAGCTTGTTTACGGTCTGACCGGTCTGGAACCGCTCAAGGGCGGCAAGATCGAAATGTGCGGCAAGGACATCACCAAGATGCCGATCCGTAAGCGTAATGTCCTCGGTATGAGCCACATTCCGGAAGACCGTCATAAGCACGGTCTGGTTTTGGACTATACACTCGAAAACAACCTGGTTCTGCAGCGTTATTTCGAGCCGGAATTCACAAACAAGGCAGGCTTCCTGCGCAAGGGCAATATCCGCGCCTATGCAGAACGCCTGATCGACCAGTACGATGTCAGAAGCGGTCAGGGACCCATCACGATGGCGCGTGCCATGTCCGGCGGCAACCAGCAGAAGGCAATTGTCGCCCGTGAGATCGACAAGAATCCCGAGCTTCTGATCGCTGTTCAGCCGACCCGCGGCTTGGATGTCGGCGCGATCGAGTACATCCACAAGCAGATCGTTGCGCACCGCGATGCCGGTCATGCAGTTCTGCTCGTATCCCTCGAACTGGAAGAAGTTATGAGCCTGTCCGACCGCATCCTCGTTATGTACGAGGGCGAGATCGTCGGCGAGCTTGACCCGAAGACCTGCACGGTCGAAGAACTCGGTCTCTACATGGCCGGTGCTAAGAGAATGGAGGTGAAGTGATATGAAGCAGCGTACTCCTCTGTTGAAGAAGGCGGGGTTCCAGACAATCCTTTCCTCTCTGCTCTGTATCATCCTCGGCCTCTTGATCGGCTATCTTGCTCTGCTCATTATCAATGCCGAAGGCGCATTCGATGCCATCCTCGGCGTCCTGAAGAACTTCTTCAAGTATCCCACCGGGGCTGCCCGTCTGAAATATTTCGGCAACACTCTGGTCAAGACTGCACCGCTGCTGCTGTGCTCCCTGTCCATTCTGTTTGCATACAAGGTCGGTCAGTTCAATATCGGCGCTGCCGGTCAGTATGTTATCGGCGCGGCTGCCGGTCTGTACTGCGCACTGATGCCGGGTCTGCCCTGGTATGTCTGCCTCCTCGCTGCTGTAGCAGCAGGTGCAATTTCCGGTGCGATCTGCGGTGCACTTCGTGCATACTGCAATGTCAATGTCGTTATCTCCGGTATCATGCTCAACTGGATCAGCCTCTATGCCACCAATATTCTTCTGAAGCCCGGCATGGATCCGACCGGTAAGGACACCTTCCGTCTGGTCAAGGAGCATCAGAGCTCCATCCTGCCGACCCTCGGACTTGACAAGCTGTTCTCCAACAACCAGTATGTGACGATTGCGATTCCCATTTCCATCCTTGTTGCGATCGCAATTTGGATCATTCTGGAAAAGACCAAGTTCGGTTATGAGCTGAAGGCAACCGGCAACAACCTCCACGCTGCAAAGTACTGCGGCATGAAGGAAAACCGCAATATCATCCTGACCCTCCTCATTGCCGGTGCGCTGGCAGGTCTGGGCGCAGGCCTGTACTATCTGTCCGACTTCGAACAGTGGAATGTTAACTCCTCTGCTGTTCCGGCGATGGGCTTTAACGGTATTGCATCCGCGTTCCTTGGCGGTCTGAGCCCCATCGGCGCAATTTTCTCCTCGTATTTCATCCAGCACATTACCCTCGGCGGCGGCAATGTCGATTTGAGCCACTACTGTGCGCAGATTGCTGACTTTATCTCCGCTGTTATCATTTACCTGTGCGGCTTCGTTCTCTTCTTCAAGGGCTTCCTGAACAGAGTTCTGGACAAGCGTGAGGAAAAGCGCATCCAGAGGGAAAAGGCTGCACTTGCTGAAGCGACTGAGGAAGGAGGCAATAAATAATGATCTTACTGTTACAGTACACACTCATTTTTGCTGCCGTTCTGCTTTTGGTTGCATTGGGCGGCTGCTTCTCCGAGCACTCCGGCGTTATCAACATCGGCCTGGAAGGCATCATGGTTATCGGCGCCCTCGGCGGCGCACTGGTAATGCGCTTTATGCCCTATGACAATGCGACAGCGACCTTTGCCACCCGCTTTGGCATGTTCGGCATGGTTGCCCTCGCAAGTGTCGCGGCCGGCGTTCTCTTCTCACTGCTGCTGGCAGTAGCATGTATCAACTTCAAGGCTGACCAGACCATTGTCGGTACAGCAATGAACCTTCTGGGCACTGCGGCTGCAACGGTTATCGTCAAGTCTATGAACACCGCCGCAAATCCCGACGACCATTCTTCCGAAATCATGTATTTTGATCAGAAGAAGGCATTCATCTCCAATATCGGCTCCTTCGAGCTGAACTGGTTCCTGGTTTTGGCTGCGATCCTTCTGGTCGTATCCATTATCCTGCTCTACAAGACCCGCTTCGGTCTGCGTCTGCGTGCTTGCGGCGAACATCCGCAGGCTGCCGACTCTGTCGGTATCAATGTTTTCCGCATGCGCTATGCCGGTGTTCTGATCTCCGGCTTGCTGGGCGGCCTCGGCGGCATCACCTATATCACCGTCGGCGTTTCCCTGTGGAAGTTTGAAAACGGCGTTGCAGGCTTCGGCTTCCTCTCTCTGGCTGTTATGATCTTCGGCGCTTGGGATCCGATCAAGATCGGCGGTGCCGCCTTGCTGTTCGGCCTGTTCCGCGCACTGGGCAATGTCCACGCGGGCATCCCGTTCCTTGCCAATTTGGAGCTGCCGAGCGCAATCTACAATATGCTGCCTTACATCGTCTCCCTGATCGTTCTGGCCTTCACTTCCAAGAAGTCCAGAGCACCGAAGGCAGAAGGCATTCCTTACGACAAAGGACAGAGATAAAACTCAATTACAGCATTGTCCTATCCCCATTGCGGGGATAGGACAATGACTGTTCATAGGAAAATTTACAAGCAAGACCCACCCCACACGGAGGAAAGAAAATGTCTAAGATTATTGTCATCGGCATTGCAGGCGGCTCCGGCAGCGGCAAGACGACCCTGATGAAAAATCTGATTGCCCGCTTCCGGGATGATGTGACTGTACTCAGCCATGATAATTATTACCGTCCCTATGAAGAGCTCAGCATCGAGGAACGGCAAAAGGTAAACTACGACCATCCCGATGCTTTCGATACGGATATGATGATCGAGCATCTTCGCCAGCTCAAGGCGGGAAACTCGGTCGAATGTCCGATTTACGACTACACGACCTATTCGCGCTGCAAGGAAACAACTCGCATTGAGCCGCGCAAGGTCATTTTGGTCGAAGGAATTCTGATTTTTGAAAACAAGGTGCTTTGCTCTCAGATGGATATCAAGATTTTCGTCGATACGGACGCGGATGTCCGTCTGATCCGAAGAATTCGGCGAGATGTCGCAAAGCGCGGCAGAAGTCTGGAGTCCGTTTTGAGCCAGTATCTCGCAACGGTCAAACCCATGCATGAGCAGTTTGTTGAGCCGAGCAAAAAGAACGCGGATGTTGTTGTTCTGGAGGGCGGCAAAAACCTGGTCGCATTGGAAATGATCATTGACCGGATCCAACGGCATATCGATCTTGAAGAATAAAACATGACCCGGGTCAGGCAAGATGCCTGACCCGGTTTTCAGCCTATTGTATATGTGTATGATTGTTGATATGGTCGATGCAGTAGCAGAAATATCCGGCGCATTTGGAGCAATAGCGGAATTCCAGATCGGGACAATCGGTATCCGTCCTGCCACAGACCGTGCATTTGTGGCGATACGGTTTTTCGCCGGAGGCACTGCGGTAGTTTTTTGCCCAGTCGGGATTGGGTGCTGCTTCCGGCTTCGGCTTTTTCGGTCGCTTCTGATAGATGCGGCGCGAGCCGAACAGATTTTTTACATCCCGTCCGAAGAAGAGCAGATAATTGATCAGCGAGATCAGCGGCGCAGTGCCGAAAACGATCAGCGCATACCAGACCATACTACCGCCGAGCACAGAGAAAACGCTTACCGAACGGATGATGCTGTAGACAGTCAGCGCAATATCGACCAGTGCCATCCAACGCATTTTGATCGGGATGATCATAAACAGCAGGACCCTCTGTTCCGGAATCAGCGTCGCAACGGCGAGGAAAAGCGACATGTTAATGTAGGATGCAGAAATCAAAACAGGAAGTCCTGCAAAGACATACAGCAATACTCCTGCAATATCCATCAGCAGCAGTCCGCAGAAATAAAACAGATTGAGCTTGAGCGTTCCCCAGTTGTTCTCCAGTACCTTACCGATCCAGTAATAGAAGTACAGTGCAATAACCTTGAAGAACAGGTAGGAATAGTCAAAGATGTAGGTAAACGGGAAGGTAAACAGCCGCCAGACCTGCCCGGACAAGATGCTTGCGGCGTCAAAGTCCAAAAGTGCTGAAACATTGACACCCTTGAACCCCATAATCAGAGAGATAACATAGACAACGAGATTTCCAATGCTGATATACAGCAAAAGATTCGGGATGCCCTTGTTACGGTGTTTGAACAGGAAGCGGTTTGCGTTGCGTTTCAGATTGCCCATAGAATTCCTCCTTTGGAATAGTTCTATTGTAACGGATTTGGCGGTGCTTGTCTATAAACTTTCTTTGAATTTTGTTCGGTGATTGAAAATTTACGGCAGATATGGTATGATATGCAAAGAAATTTCGGAGGTTATTACCATGAGCCATGTCAGAGATACATCCCTTGCCGCGTACGGCAGAATGAAAATCGAATGGGTGCGCGATTTTATGCCCGCTCTGGTTGCGATCCGCGAGCGCTTTGAGCGCGAAAAGCCCTTTGCCGGAAAGAAAATCACAATTTCCATCCACATGGAGGCGAAGACCGCCTTTTTAGCACTGTGCCTCGCCGCAGGCGGTGCGGAGGTCCACGCGACCGGCTGCAATCCGCTTTCCACGCAGGACGATGTCGCGGCAGGTCTTGCATCCATGGGTGTGGAGACCTATGCGATGCACGGCGTTAACTCAGAGGAGTATCAGCAGCTTCTGGTGGAGGCACTGTCCTGCCACCCCGATCTGATTATTGACGACGGCGGCGACCTTTTAGACCTCCTCAGCGGAGAATATGCGGCATTGGGCGATAAGATCATCGGCGGTGCCGAGGAAACAACGACAGGTATCCACCGCCTGTATGCGCGTGCAAAAGAGGGACTTCTGCCGTTCCCGATGATGAATGTCAACGATGCAAAGTGCAAGCATTTTTACGATAACAAGTACGGTACGGGTCAGTCCGTCTGGGATTCCATCATGCACACGACCAATCTCCTCGTGGCAGGAAAGACCGTCGTTGTCGCGGGCTACGGCTATTGCGGACGCGGCGTAGCCATGCGTGCCAAAGGCATGGGCGCGAATGTCATTGTGACGGAAATTGACCCCATCAAGGCACTGGAGGCGTCTATGGACGGCTGCCGCGTCATGCCGATGGATGAGGCTGCGCCGCAGGGAGATATTTTTGTTACGATGACCGGCTGCCGTGATGTCATTACCCGCCGCCACTTTGCAGTCATGAAAAACAACGCTTTCCTCTCCAACGCCGGTCACTTCAATGTGGAGGTCAACGGGGAAGAACTGGAGCAGATGGCAGTGCGCGTGTTTAAGCGCCGCAATGACATCATCGGCTACGAGCTGCCGGACGGCAGAATTCTCAACCTGCTTGCAGAGGGCAGACTGGTCAACCTTGCCTCCGGAAACGGACATCCGGCGGAGATCATGGACACAAGCTTTGCCGTGCAGGCGCTGTCGCTTGAATATATGCTCAAGCACGGTGCCGGGCTGGAAAAGCAAGTCTATGAAGTCCCGAAGGCGATCGACGACGAGGTTTCCCGTCTGAAGCTGAACGGCGCAGGCTTCAAAATTGATGTCCTCACCCCCGAACAGGAAGCATATCTTTCCGGCTGGAAGGTCTAACCAAAAACCGCACCTGAAAAAGGTGCGGTTTTGTCAGCGTGTCGAAAACCCTTTTCGACACGCTGACAGGCTGTCAAAAAGTTCGGAAGATAGGACGTTTGCGAGCGCCGCCAGTGGCGGAAACAGCGAGCAAAAAGGAGTGGCAGCGGTCGAAAAAATCGAGGGCGGAAT
>PITX01000079.1 GCA_017577345.1 Clostridiales bacterium | reverse complement strand
CCTTCAATCCCTCCGACGCCATCGTCTACCCCTACATGTCCGAAAAATAATGAGATAATCAGGAGAAAGCCATGCATACTTCAAAAGAGATCATCGAAAAAACCAACAAGTACGGCGCCCACAACTACGCGCCCAAGCCCGTCGTCATCGTGAAGGCCGAAGGCGCCGTGGTCACCGATCCGGAAGGCCGTCAGTACTTCGATATGCTGTCCGCCTATTCCGCCCACAACTTCGGCCATCGCCATCCGGAGATCGTGGCGGCCGCCTCCGCGGTCGAGGTCGCGGTGGCCGAGCTTCCGGGATGGGGCTGACGTGGGGCTGAGCGTACTGGCCGCCGACAAGGGCGCGCCGGGGGTGACCGCCGCCGCAGAAATCGTATGATGCGGTGCGCGGAACGGTCTCTGCCGAACAAGCGGATTGTCCGTCGGGAGCAGTCCCATGACGGAATGGATCTGTGTGACCTCCAGTGCTTCCTCCCGCGTCATATCCGGCAGGATGGAGGGCAGGCGCTTGGTGAGCATACTTTTGCCGGATCCCGGAGGTCCTACAAGCAGAACATTGTGTGCGCCTGCTGCGGCGATCTCCAATGCCCGCTTGACATTCTCCTGCCCCTTGACATCCGCAAAGTCAAGAAATACCTGCGTTTCATCCCTCGGAATCCACTGAGGCTCAGGAGTGATCTGCCGCTCCCCTTTCAGATGCGCGACAAGCTGTGCCACATCCTTCACGGGATAAACGGTAATTTCGCCCGCAAGCGTGGCTTCCTTTGCATTCTCGGCAGGAACATAAAGGGCGCGATAACCCTTTTGTTGTGCGGCGATCGCCATCGGCAGTACGCCGTTGACCGGACGAAGCTTGCCCTCAAGACTCAGTTCGCCCAAAAACGCCGTATGCTCATCCGGCACCTTGCAGACACCGGTTGCCGCAAGGATGCCGAGCAATACGGGAAGATCATAAAGGGAGCCGGACTTTTTCATGCTTGCCGGCGCAAGGTTGACCGTGATTCTGCTGACTGGGAACTTAAAGCCGCTGTTCCGAATCGCCGCACGGACACGCTCGCGCGCCTCCTTGACCGCAGTATCAGGCAATCCGACGATCTCAAATGCCGGCAGTCCGTTTGAAATATAACATTCCACAGATACGGAAACACCTTGTATGCCTTCCAGTCCGAAAGAATCCAGCCGACTGATCATCCGATTTCCCTCCTTTTGTCATTATCTACAATATTATACAACAAAATGCGCGAAAAAACAATGTGAATTTCCTATCCCTGAAGGATTTCTAAATTTTATGCAGAAAATCCAAAAATTCTGTCTTTTCATCTGTTTTTTATGATTTACAAATCCCGTGATGCGTGTTAAAATAGTTTTATCTGCGAAGAAATACTAATTGGAGGTATTTATTTTGGCAAGAAAACTCAAAACCATGGACGGCAATACTGCCGCCGCACATGTCAGCTACGCCTTTACCGAAGTAGCGGGCATCTATCCCATCACCCCGTCCAGCCCCATGGCAGACTATGTTGATCAGTGGTCTGCTCAGGGTCGACTGAACATTTTCGGCAACCGTGTCAAGGTCGTTGAGATGCAGTCTGAAGCAGGTGCTTCCGGTACCGTGCACGGCTCTCTGGCAGCCGGTGCGCTCACCACCACCTACACCGCTTCTCAGGGTCTGCTTCTCATGATCCCGAACATGTACAAGATCGCAGGCGAGCTGCTTCCGGGCGTATTCCACGTTTCTGCCCGTACCGTCGCCTCCCACGCTCTGAACATCTTCGGCGACCATTCCGATGTCTATGCCTGCCGTCAGACCGGTTTTGCAATGCTCTGCGAGACTAACCCGCAGGAAGTCATGGACCTCGGCGCAGTTGCTCATCTTGCGGCCATTAAGGGTCGTGTGCCGTTCATCAACTTCTTTGACGGCTTCCGTACCTCCCACGAGATCCAGAAAATCGCGATCTGGGACTACAAAGACCTCAAGGATATGTGCGACATGAAGGCTGTTGACGAGTTCCGTAAGCACTGCCTGAACCCGGAGCGTCCGGCAATGCGCGGCTCTCACGAAAACGGTGACATTTTCTTCCAGCACCGTGAAGCCTGCAACAAGTACTATGATGCTCTGCCCGCGATCGTTGAGACCTACATGAAGAAGGTCAACAAGAAGCTCGGCACCGACTATCAGCTCTTCAACTACTACGGCGCACCCGATGCTGACCGCGTTATCGTGGCAATGGGTTCCATCTGTGATGTGGCAGAGGAAGTCATCGACTACCTCAACGCACACGGGCAGAAGGTAGGTCTTGTGAAAGTCCGCCTGTTCCGCCCGTTCTGCCCGGACAAGCTCCTGGCGGCGATTCCCGCTACCGCAAAGAAGATCGCAGTTCTCGACCGCACCAAGGAACCCGGTGCGCAGGGCGAGCCTCTGTATCTGGATGTTGTCACCGCTCTTGCAAACGCCGGCAAGCATGATGTTACCGTGATCGGCGGTCGCTACGGTCTCGGCTCCAAGGATACGCCTCCTGCTTCCGTTTTTGCTGTTTATGATGAGCTGAAGAAGGCTGCTCCGAAGCATCAGTTCACCATCGGCATCAACGACGATGTCACCAAGCTGTCTCTCAAGGAGCGCAAGAGTGTTCCCAACACCGCAGCGAAGGGCACCATTGAGTGCAAGTTCTGGGGTCTCGGCGGCGACGGCACTGTCGGCGCGAACAAGAACTCCATCAAGATCATCGGTGACCATACGGATAAGTTCGTTCAGGCATATTTCCAGTACGACTCCAAGAAGACCGGCGGCGTCACCATCTCCCACCTGCGCTTCGGTGACAAGCCCATCAAGAGTCCGTACTACATCAACAAGGCTGACTTTGTCGCCTGCCATAATCCGTCCTACATCACCAAGGGCTTCCCCATCGTCCGCGATGTCAAGCCCGGCGGCGTGTTCATGATCAACTGCCAGTGGGACAAGAAGGAGCTGGAGCATCATCTCGATGCCGCTTCCAAGCGTTATATCGCAAAGAACAACATTCAGCTCTACACCATCAACGCCATTGATCTTGCGATCAAGGTCGGCATGGGAAAACGCACCAATACTATCCTGCAGTCCGCTTTCTTTACCCTTGCGAAGGTCATGCCTGAGGCTGACGCGATCAAGTACATGAAGGATGCTGCTACCGCCTCCTACCTCAAGAAGGGTCAGGATGTCGTTGACTGCAACCACCGTGCGATTGATGCCGGTGCTACCGCATTTGAAAAGATTGATGTTCCCGCATCCTGGGCAACTGCCGAGGACAAGGAAAAGGAAGTCAAGTACGAAGGCAAGCCCGAACTTGTCAAGATGGTCAAGGATATCCTTGTTCCCGTTGACAAGATGGACGGCGATTCCCTCCCCGTTTCCGCATTCAAGGATTATGTGGACGGTCAGTTCGAGCTGGGCGCAGCCGCTTACGAGAAGCGCGGTGTCGCAGTTACCGTTCCCGAATGGGACGAGACAAAGTGCATCCAGTGCAACAACTGTGCCTATGTCTGCCCGCACGCTACCATCCGTCCGTTTGCTCTGACCGAAGCCGAAGCAAAGAAGGCTCCGAAGGCTGCCAAGATCGTTGATGTCAAGGCCGGCAAGGGCAAGGGCGTTTACAAGTACACCATGGCGGTTTCTCCGTTCGATTGCATGGGTTGCGGTGTCTGTGTCGGTGTCTGCCCGACCAAGGCGATCACCATGAAGCCGCAGGAGAGTCAGGTTGATCAGCAGAAGGTCTTCGACTACTGCGTCTCCAAGGTCGCAGAGAAGAAGGATATGCAGGATCTTACCGTCAAGGGAAGCCAGTTCAAGCAGCCGATGCTTGAGTTCTCCGGCTCCTGTGCAGGCTGTGCTGAGACCAGCTATGCCCGTCTCATCACCCAGCTCTTCGGTGACAGAATGTACATTTCCAATGCAACCGGCTGTTCCTCCATCTGGGGTGGTCCCGGTGCTACTTCTCCTTACTGCACCAATAAGGACGGTCACGGTCCCGCATGGGCAAACTCCCTGTTTGAGGATAACGCTGAGCACGGTCTCGGCATGTACACCGCGCAGAAGGTCATCCGTGAGAACCTCGCGGACAAGACCCGTAAGCTCATTTCCATGTCCCACTATGCTCCTCTGACCGAGGCTGCGCAGAAGTGGCTTGACACCATGAACGACGGCGAAGCCAACAAGGAAGCAACCAAGGCTTATGTTGCTGCTCTGGAAGACGGCATTGCAACGATCGACGAGTCCATCACATTCGCCAAGAGTGCAAAGGCGAAGGAGCTCTTCGGTGCTGATGGTGCTGCGAAGCTGCTTGAGGGCGAAAAGAAGCGCAAGGCTGCCGGTGCGAAGTTCTGTGCCTGCCCTGCGTGCACGCTGGCGCAGGAAATCCTGAAGGACAAGGAATATCTCTCCAAGAAGTCCGTCTGGATCTTCGGCGGCGACGGCTGGGCATACGACATCGGCTTCGGCGGTGTTGACCATGTTCTGGCACAGAATGAAGATGTCAACATCTTCGTCTTCGATACCGAAGTCTACTCCAACACCGGCGGACAGGCCTCCAAGGCTTCCAACATCGGTCAGGTCGCACAGTTCGCTGCAGCCGGCAAGGAAGTCAAGAAGAAGAGCCTTGCAGAGATCGCAATGTCCTACGGTTACATCTATGTTGCTCAGGTCGCAATGGGAGCAAATCCCGCACAGACCCTCAAGGCGATCGCAGAGGCTGAGGCTTATCACGGTCCGTCCCTCATCATCGGCTACGCTCCGTGCGAAATGCACTCCATTAAGGGCGGCATGATCCACTGCCAGGACGAGATGAAGAAGGCTGTGGAATGCGGCTACTGGAACATGTTCCGCTTCAACCCCGCCAACGAGACCGGCAAGTTCACGCTCGACTCCAAGGCGCCGAAGGACGGCTATCAGGAATTCCTGATGAACGAAGCCCGTTACAGCCGTCTGACCCGCGAGTTCCCGGACCGTGCCGGCGAACTGTTTGCTCGCAACGAGGCTGCTGCCAAGGAGCGCTATGAGCATCTGCTCAAGCTCGTTGAGATGTACAAGGACTGATCGTTTCATAGAAAATCGTGGGCATGGAGATTTTCTCCATGCCCGCCTTTTTTATAATCGTTTACAAAATCAAAGATAAAAGTTTACAATTTCCGTGACAATTTATGTTTACATACCTGCCGAATTATGATATGATGTAGGCTGAAAAAGCTGAAAGGAGGCGTTTCTCCATCAAGAGTTTTGAAAACTACGATCAGGATGATGACCTGACCGAGGATAGATCGGAAAAACCGAAAAAGAAAAAGAAAAAGAGCGGCATGAAAGTTGTTGCAGTTCTGCTGTGCATTGTATTATTCTTTGAAGCACTCTATTGTTTTTTCGCCTTTACAAAAATAAAGCCGATTAAGGATCTGCGTGATGCGTTCATCGAAACCGCCCTTTCCACTATGACCCACCAGTGGCTTGCGGAGGCATTCCTGCCGAATTACATGGTTGAGGAAATTCGCGCCAAGGATCTGTATCTGCGGCAAAAGCAGGCCGAGCATAACAGCAGCCGTCCCACACCGACGGAATCTGCGGGAACGACAGAACCGGTATCCGAAACGGAAGAACCGACTGAGCCGGATGTCAATGCCGCCGAAGAGGCCTTTTATGAGCTCTTCTGGGAACTCAGCCGCACTTCCTTTGAAGAATATCTGGACGATCATCCCGAAACACTGGATAACGGTTGGGATAATATCTATATAAACGAAGCAGGTATTTACGATGACGGCACCAGCATCTATACTTCACAGGGTGAACAGGTGCTTGCGATTGATGTGCCGAACAAGCTGCTGCTTGTCCGCGTGAGCGGCACGGGCTACCTTGGTGTGCTTGCGATCTGCAAGGATCCGGCACTTCTCCGCTGTGAGGCTTCGGCAGGCATCGGCTCCTACGGTCAGACCGTAGGAGAAATCGTCACCAACAGCAGCGGCATCATCGGTATGACTGCCAGCGGCTTCGACGATCCCGGCGGCAACGGCAGCGGCGGTATTATTGCCGGCTATGCCATGTGCGAGGGTAAACCGTACGGTTATCACTACGGTGATACCGGCTACAAACGCATCGAGCTTGCCTCGGATAACCGCTTCTATATCTGCAACTCCAATACGGAAACGACACCCGATACAACAGATGCCGTGGAATTCTCCCCTGCTCTGATCATTGACGGCGAGCTGATGGTCGGCGGATTCTATGACTGGAACGGCATCAACCCCCGCGCGGCGATCGGCCAGTCCGAACGTGGTGAGATCCTGATGCTTGTCATTGAGGGTCGTATGGTCGGCCGTTCGATCGGAACCGATACGGAAACCTGTGCGAAAATCCTCAAAAAGCATGAGGGCTATACCGCCCTGAATTTGGACGGCGGTACCAGTGCAGTCATGTATTACAACGGAGAATATGTAACGAAGTGCTCCAATCAGAGTATTGACTCGCGTCTGCTCCCGAATGCTTGGATCTACGGATATAAAG
>PITX01000078.1 GCA_017577345.1 Clostridiales bacterium | reverse complement strand
GCTCAGGGCGATAAAATACCGCGGTACCACCTGAATTCCCGCAATGCGGGCACTCAATGCTCTGTAACGGGAGCACCCGTGCAGACCTACCTGATTCAGCCCGCACACTCGGAAGCGACCTTCACCGGCATCCGACAGGAACTTGCACCAACCGTTCCCTCTCTGAAATCGGACTGACGATTACTCCTCTTCGTCATCGTGTTTTGCAATCTTTTGCTATGATACCCAATAATGTTTGGTTTGTCAAGGCTTATTTCGGCGCATAGGCGTTCATTGCGTCGGCAAGACCTGCAAGCAGGCACTTTGCCTTCTCCTGATCGAGATCGACTGCCGTCAGATAGAGCTTGACCTTCGGCTCTGTACCGGACGGACGAACAATGACACTGCCCTTGTCGCCGAGGATCAGGGTGACAACATTGGATTTCGGCAGCGTGACCGGAGTTTCGGCACCTGTCAGCATGTCACGCGATACGCGGCTGAGGTAATCGGTGCAGACCGTCACGGGAATGCCGCACAGCTCCTTTGGCGTGTTGGCGCGGAAATCAGACATGAACTTTGCGGAAAGCTCCATCGCATTCGGACCCTTCAGCTCAATGCTGATGACCTTTGCCTCGTGATAGCCGAGCTCTGCATACAGAGCGTCCATCTTCTGTGCCATGTTCATGCCCTCGCGCTTCAGCTTTGCAGCCAGATCGCAGGTCAGCATGGAGGCAACGACTGCGTCCTTGTCTCTTGCATAGGTGCCCTTGAGGTAGCCGCAGCTTTCCTCAAAGCCGAAGACAAAGCGGTTTTCCTCTCCTGCTTCTTCCAGCGCAAGGATCTCGCCGCCGATATACTTAAAGCCGGTCAGCACGGACTTCATCTTTACGCCGTACTTCGCCGCAACCTTATCTGCAAGCGGCGTTGAGACGATACTCTTGACCGCAACGGGGTCATTCGGGAGCTTGCCCTGTGCGGACAGCTCTCCGAGCACATAGTCCAGAAGCAGGCAGCCCAGCTCGTTGCCGGAGAGCTTGCGGAAGCCGTCACCCCACGGAACGGCGATTGCCACACGGTCGCAGTCCGGGTCAGTGCCGAGAATAAGATCGGGATGGGTGTTTCTTGCGATCTTGTAGCATTCGTTCAGCGCAGCATCCGTCTCCGGATTTGGATATTCGCAGGTTTTGAAATCACCGTCCGGCTGCTCCTGCACCTTGACCACATCGACATTCACGCCGATCCTGCCGAGCACTTCGCGCACAGGCTTGTTGCCCGTGCCGCAGAGCGGCGTATAGAGCAGATTGAGATTGTCCGACTTAGTCAGCGCAATGCGCTCATTCAAAACGGTCTGATAATAGCGTTCCCACAGCTCAGGCGCGATAAATTCCACCAAACCGGCAGAAATCTGATCTTCAAAGGACTTCTCCTGCGGGATAAAATACGGTATTTTGGAAATCTCGTTGAATACCACGGCGGCAGGCTCATCCGTCATCTGACAGCCGTCCGGACCGTAGCACTTGATGCCGTTATACGCCCCTGCGTTATGGCTTGCGGAAACGACGATGCCGCAGCCGCAGCCGAGCTGTCGAACGGCGTAGGAAAGCATCGGGGTCGGCGCAAGCTCGTGATAAACATAGACATGAATGCCGCGTTCTGCCAATGCACAGGCGCAGAGCTCGGCAAATTTACGGGAATTATGACGGGAATCGTAACCAATAGCGCATTTCTGCGGCAGATCGGTGCCGGAGAGCCATGCGGCAAGTCCCTGCGCCGTGCGGCGGACGGTAAACTTGTTCAGGCGGTTTGTGCCGAGTCCCATAATGCCGCGGATACCGGCAGTGCCGAACTGCAGCTCCGCGCCGAATGCGCCCTTCATATCGTCATCATTTGTTGCCAGCTCATCCATTTTTGCACGGCAGTTGTCGCAAAGCGGTGCGCTATTGAGCCAGTAATCATAGCGTTCCAAATAATCCATAGTATCCTCCTGTTTTGAAAAAAACAGGTCAATTCGGAAAAATTGACCTGTTTAAAAATTACACTTCTTCAATGATCGCGGTATTGGGCTTCGGGGTCTGCGGATTGACTAAGCCGCGGAACTTGGCGCGGGAGTCACGAATCTCGGACAGAGCCTCTGCAACAGCCTCTTCGGTGCGGCGCAGAGAATCGTCAACATAGTCGTTCGTGACCTGCTTCAGCTCCTTGATCTTCTCCTGTGCGGCGCGAACCATTTCGTTTGCCTGCGTCTTGGCTTCGTTGTAAACAGCCTCCTGTGTGACAAGCTGACGCGCCTGCGCCTTCGCATCCTTGAGAATGGTTTCTGCCTCACGCTTGGCACTGGTGATCAATTCGCCGCGGGAATCAACGATCGTTTTCGCCTGCTTCAGTTCGCCGGGGAGCTTGTTGCTGATCTCATCCAGCAGGTCAAGAGCACGCTCACGCTCGATGGAGCACTTGTCACCGCTGAACGGGACGCTCTTCGCATCCTGTACCATTTCGTATAATGTGCCGATCAGTTCTTCAATGCCATGTTCGTTCATTTTTTGATCTCCTTATTGTCAGAAGTATTTCTTATTCTTTGCTGAAACTGTTCCAAGATCTGCGGCGGCAGGAAATCCGTCAGGTCTGCGCCGTAAAAGCCCATTTCCTTGACGGCACTTGAGCTGAGATACATATACTGATGCTCCGCAGTCAGGAAGAGAGATTCCAGTGCGGGGTTGAGCTTGCGGTTGATCATCGCCATCTGGAATTCTTTCTCAAAGTCGGATCCTGCACGCAGACCTTTGATGATCGTGCAGCAATGATTCTCCTTCGCATATTCGGCAAGCAGTCCGTCGAAGGAATCGATCTCCACATTCGGCAGGTGCGCACAGACACGGCGAAGAAAGTCCTCGCGTTCTTCCAACGAGAACAGCGGTTTCTTCTCGCAGTTGACCATGACGCAGACGATCACCCGATCAAAAAGCTTGG
This sequence comes from Clostridiales bacterium, assembly GCA_017577345.1. GTDB lineage: Bacteria > Bacillota > Clostridia > Oscillospirales > Oscillospiraceae > JAZOXB01. Next base: position 3,582 of record PITX01000078.1, on the reverse strand, counting down.
AAGCACGCTCGATAATGTTCAGATGACCGTTTGTAACCGGATCAAAGCTGCCGGGATAGACGGCAATTTTCATACAGCATCCTCCGCGCGGCGGAACAACGTGATTGTCGTCTTGCCGTAGTGATAGTCTTTGGAACGCACCAAACCGGGAAAATCTTCCTCTAACGGCTTTCCGAGAGGGCGTTCTGCAATAATTATAGCACCTTCTGCCAAAATGTCAATTTCTGAGATGCGTTTTATTGCATTTTCTAAATATTTTTCTGCGTATGGCGGGTCAAGGAAGATCAAACGGAAGCGTTTTCTGCATCCGGAGAGATAAGAAAGGTAATCCGTACGGATGACCTGCGCTTTTTCCCCCAAATGTGTACGCCGCAGATTTTCCTGAATGACAGAGATCGCATCAGCGCGTTCATCAACAAAAACCGCCTTGTCTGCTCCCCTGCTCAGTGCTTCAATGCCGAGTTGACCGGAGCCTGCAAACAGGTCAAGCACATCGCCGGCAATTTCATACTGGATGATATTAAAAACAGCCTCTTTCACTCTGTCTGCGGTCGGGCGGGTCGCAAGCCCTTCCGGCGCTTTCAGGTTTGTACCGCGTGCGGTACCTGTAATCACTCTCATACTTCACTCCGAAAATGCTCAAATACTTTTTTAGCCGCCGTTTTTGGGATCACTGTCTCCAATTCCTCCAGCGTAGCAGCACGAATCGCCGAAACAGACTTGAAATGTCGCAGCAATGCAAGCCTGCGCTTTTCACCGATGCCCTCAATACCGTCAAGCTGTGAGCCTTTGACGCGCTTACTTCGCAGAGTTCTGTGGTAGGTTATGGCAAAGCGGTGCGTTTCCTCCTGAATCCTGCCGATCAGCGAAAAAACGGCAGGCGTTGCCTGAATCCCGATTTCCCTGCCGTCCGGCATGACCAGTGCTCTTGTGCGGTGACGGTTGTCCTTCACCATGCCGAAGATCGGCAGATGAATTCCCATTGTATCCAGCGCATCTTTTACGGTCTGCGCATGGACTGCGCCGCCGTCGATCAGCAGAAAATCGGGACATTCGTCAAAACCCTTATCGCCGTCGAGATAATGACAGAAGCGTCTGCAAAGCACCTGCCGCATGGAGGCATAGTCATCCTGATCCTCCATTCCCTCCAGTTTGAAGCGCTTATAATCGCCTTTTTTCGGCTTACCGTCAATAAATACGGTCATCGACGCGACAATATCCGTTCCTGCGGTGTTGGAAATATCATACGCCTCCATACGCGCAGGATAATGCTCCAGACCGAGCATATTCTGCAGGAGCGTCATCGTTCCGCTGAGGCGTTCTGCGGCAGTCGTTACACGTTCTGCTTCCTCCTGTGCGTTCTTATTTGCCAGTTCGGAAAGACGCTTGTTGTCACCTCTCTGCGGCACAAGGATATGCACTTTTTTCTCAAGCTGATCGAAGAGAAGCTCGGCAAACAGGTCGGCATCCTCCATGGCAAACGGAAGCAGGATCCGCTTCGGAGCAGCTTTGCGCGAAAGATAATACTGCTTTACAAGGGATGAAAGTGCCTCTGCCGGATCATCCGTTGCAGGAAGCAGCTCATACTCCTTGTCCATCAGATTGCCGCCGATAAAATGCAGTACGGCAAAACAGGCTTTCGCCTCCGTCTGATGCCAGCCGATGACATCCGTATCCGCCATCGTCCCGGCAGTCACAAGCTGCTTCTGTCCGAGGGCTTCAATGGCACGGAGGCGGTCACGGTAGAGCGCAGCATGTTCGAAATCCAATTGCTCCGCAGCTTCCTCCATCTGTTCGCGCAGTTTATCGCAAAGAGATTTTTGTTTACCCTCCAGCAACAGCTGTGCCTGTTCCATCAGCGCGTGGTATTCCTCCTGCGTCTTTTCCGGTCTGCACCATCCGGCGCATTGCTCCAAATGATAGTTCAGGCAGGGACGGTCTTTGCCGATGTCCCGAGGTAATTTTTTACTGCATCCGGGAAGCCGGAAGGTCGTGCGGATGGTGTCGATCACCTGCTGTGATTTTCCTCTGCTTCCGTATGGCCCGAAATACTTCGCTCCGTCATCCTTCACGCGGTTGGCAAGCGTGATTCTCGGATACGCCTCGCGCAGGTCAAGGCGCAGATAGGGATAGCCCTTATCGTCCTTGAGCAGGATGTTGTATTTCGGCATATAGTGCTTGATAAGGGAACATTCCAGCACAAGCGCCTCAAACTCCGATGCGGCACGGATCGTCTCAAAATGGTCAACAAGAGAGACCATACGGCGTGTTTTTGCCGTATGGGAGGCAGTATCCTGAAAATACTGGCTGACACGATTTTTCAGTTTTTTCGCCTTGCCGACATAGATGACCGTATCAGCGGCATCCTTCATCAGATAGACACCCGGCTCATACGGCAGTGACAGCGCGGCAAGCTTCAATTCTTCCCTTGTCATATTCTCTCCGTTAGACAAAGCTGTCCCAAACGCTCATGCGCTTGGGACAGCTTCATGAATGATTTCAGTAAATGTCCTTAACGAGCATGGCAGCCAGCTCCTTGACTGCAGCTTCTTCATCGGGACCTTCAGCGATCAGTGTGATTTCGGTGCCGGTCATAATACCCATGGAAAGGACACCCAAAAGGCTCTTTGCATTGATCTTGCGGTCATCCGCTTCGACCCAGATACTGGAACGGAATTCGTTCGCCTTTTGGATAAAGAGAGTTGCCTGTTTATTGTGAAGTCCTGATTCACATTTCACGACAGATTTTTCTGTATACATGCGTATCACTCCTTAAAAACGCCACAAAAGTCGATTGATATAAGATAATATACGCAAATCAAAAGCATTTGTCAACAATTATTTTCGTTAAGCCAATTCGGCGATCGTCACGCCGTCCTCACCCTCGCCGTACACGCCGAGGCGGTATTTTTTGACGGCACGATTTCGTTTCAGTTCTTCATGGACAGCCTTGCGCAGAATTCCGGTACCCTTTCCGTGGATAATGCATACCTGGGAAAGGTTGGCAAGCATCGCGCTGTCAAGGAAGACGGAAAGGGTCGCAACCGCCTCATCTGCGCTCATGCCGCGCAGATCCAGCTCGGTTGCCGCAGGGGTGTTACGGAATTCCCGGCGGCTTCTCTCAATAATTTTCTTGGCCTGCTGCTGCGTTTCCTCGATCAGGTAGACCTCATCAGGCTGTGCCGTGACCTTCATAATGCCCGCCTGCAGCTGAAAACTTCCGTCCTTATTGATGCCAAGGACATTTGCCTTTGTGCCGAATTTCAGGATTTCTACGGTATCGCCGACCTTGATCGCTCTGCTCGGCGCAGGGCGCGCAGGCAGCTCCTTCTGCTCGGTAAATTCCGCCTCCGCTTCATTCAGCTTTCTGCGAAGCTCGGCTTGCTTTTCGTTGCTGCCCTGCACATCGGCGGCGTCCCGCATCTGCTTGCGCAGCTGCTTCAGCTCGTCCTGCACTTCATTGGAAACACGGCGTGCATTGTCAATGATCGCCTGCGCCTCTGCTCTTGCACTGCGGACGGCCTTTTCGCGTTCGCGCTTGATTTCCGCATAGTATTCCTCGGATTTTGTCTTCATCTGCGC
>PITX01000077.1 GCA_017577345.1 Clostridiales bacterium | reverse complement strand
ACCGTTTGGAGGCGGGAACGCACAATGTCTGCGGCATCGCGGGGCTGACAGAGGGAATGCGCTTTGTCCGCAAGCAGACGCCGGAGGCGATTTTTCGTCACGAGCAAGACCTTCTGCGGCAGATACAGGAGGAGCTGGACGGACAGAGAAACATCCGGATGTTTGCGGGAAACGGGCAGGCAGGCGTCCTGTCGGTCTGCATTGAAAATGCAGACTGTGAGGAGGCGGCACAGGCTTTGGCACAGGAGGGAGCCGCTGTCCGCGCAGGTCTGCACTGTGCGCCGCTTGCGCATACTTCTGCCGGAACGCTGGACTTGGGAACGGTGCGTATCAGCTTTTCTGCGTTCAATACGCCGCAGGAAGTACACCGCTTTGCAGGACTGTGTAAAAAACTGTTTCCGAGATAGGAAAAAGAAGTGTTTTCTACTTGCTATTAGAAGCAAAATCGGCTATAATTAATAAAATAAATATAAGTATAAGCGGAGTTTTGCTTATGAGTACGATTATAGAATTTTTCAAAGACTTTACCTCGATGCTTCCGACGATCAAATTCATGGACATCATCGACATTCTGCTGGTCGCATTTGTGATCTACACGATCATCATTATGATCCAGACCACAGGTGCGGCGAGAATTGCCAAGAGCATCATCATCATTCTGGCATTATCCCTGTTGACGCAGATACTGAACATGTACCTGACGAACTATCTGCTGGACAAAATACTGGAGATCGGTCTGATCGCACTGGTCGTCATGTTCCAGCCGGAGCTGCGCCGTATGCTGGAAAAGCTCGGCAGCAAGAGCCTGCGTGAGATCCTCAACATGAAGGAAGAGCAGCGGGAAATCGACCGCGTGATCGCACAGACGGTTTCCGCCTGTGAGACCATGTCCAAGGATCGCACCGGCGCGCTGATCGTGTTTGAACGTTCCGACTCCACCATTGACTTTCAGAAGACCGGAACGGTGCTTGATGCGCAGGTTTCCTCAGAGCTGCTGCGCAATATCTTCTTTACGAAGGCGGCACTGCATGACGGCGCGGTGATCATTCGCAACGAAAGAATCGCGGCGGCAGGCTGTGTTCTGCCGCTGACGCAGAACCGCAATATCAGCAGTGATCTGGGAACGCGCCACCGTGCCGGTATCGGCATGAGCGAGGCATCGGATGCGGTCGTTGTTATCGTCTCTGAGGAGACGGGCACCATCTCCGTGGCAACCGGCGGTATGCTCAAGCGCCACCTTGCGCCGCAGACGCTGGAAAAGCTGCTGCTCAATGAGCTGGCGCCTAAAACGGAGAAAAAAACCTACAACCCCCTGAAGCTTCTTTCGAGGAAGCGCAATCAAAAAGAAAAGGATGAGACGGATGCAGAAACATAAATTACTTGCTTTCCTGCTGGCACTGGTCGTGTCGATCGGCCTTTGGGTCTATGCTGTTACCGTCGTCAATCCGGACGATACGGTTACTATCCGGGATGTTCGTGTCCGCATCGTCGGCACGAGCGAGCTGACGGGCAACAACCTGATGCTGACCGGCGGTGAGAATCAGACGGTGAATGTGGAGATTTCCGGCAGACGCTCCGACCTGAAGGAACTGAACAGCACTTCGCTGGAAGCAATTGCAGATGTCAGCAACATTGACCGTGCCGGCACCTACGAGGTCAGCTGGACACTGGATCCTCCCTCCACGGTTGCCTCGGGCGACATCAGCATTGTCAGCACAAATTCCAGTAAAATTACGGTCAAGGTCAGCGAATACAAGGAGCGCCCCGAAATTCCGATTGAAGTGGAATACACGGGCACTCTGCCGGACGGCTATGTCCGCGACCCGGCTGTTTTAAGCAAGGAAACCGTTGCCGTCAGCGGCCCTGCGGAGGAAGTCAGCAAGATTTCCAAGGCGATCCTGACCGTTAACCTTGACGGTGCAACAGATACGATCGACGATGAGCTGGAATACAGGCTGGTCGATCAGGACGGCGAGATCCTGGAGCTGAGCGACTATGTGCAGATAGCTGATCCGACCGTTCGGGTATCGGTACCGGTATCCTGCTATAAGCAGATCGATCTTAAAGTCAATTTAATTCCCGGCGGCGGTGCAACGGATCAGAATGCCAAGCTGACGATCGAACCATCCACCATCGCGGTCAGCGGCTCTGAGGATTCGCTGAAAAAGCTGGAGGAGCTCGTCATCAAGGAGATTGACCTTTCTCAGGTGACGGATACGCAGACCTGGACGGTCACGCCGGAGCTTCCTGCCGGAGTCACCAACCGTGCATCGGAGAAAAATGTGACGGTCAAGCTTACGATTTCCGGTCTTTCTACGAAAAAAATCACGGTTCCCTGCTCGGAAATTGAACGCAAGAACGATGTTGCGACGATGAAATTCGGCGAGCAGAGTGTCGTGATTACAATTCGAGGTACAGCGGAAGCGATTGCCGCGATCCGCGAAGAGGATGTGAAAGTCATTGCGGATATGACCAACGGCTACGATGCGGCAACGAAGGCGGTCACGCTTGAGATCGTTCTGCCGGAGAACACGACGGCAGGCGTTGTAGGCGGGGAATACTCGGTGCAGGTCATCGACACTGCCGGATAACAGCGATGCAGAGAAAAGCAACGGTGGAAGCCGTACTGCCGGACGGCAGAGCGGAGCTTACGGTACAGCGGGAAAGTGCCTGCAGCGGTGACTGCCATAAGTGCGGCGGCTGCGGCACGGTCGGACAGACGCTTCACCTGACGGCGGAAAATCCGGTCGCTGCGCAGAAGGGTGACATCGTGTATATCTCATCGGAAAGCACAACAGTGTTGTGGGCAGCGGTACTTGTGTATGCTCTGCCACCGGTGCTGTTTCTGACGGGCTACCTTCTGAGTATGCGGCTCGGTGCATGGGCGGCACTGATCGGTGCGGCAGGCTTTGCTGTCGGACTTCTGCCTGCTTTTGCCTATAATCGCCATATCAGAAAACAGCCGCCCGTTTATTCGATCGTAGGATTTGTGAAATAACATGTTTGGATATGTTCTGCCGCGCAGAGACAAGCTTTCCGAGAAGGACACTGCCCGTTACCGTGCGGCCTACTGCGGTCTATGCCGCTGCCTGAAGGAGCGTTACGGCTTCCGGGCAAGATTCTTAGTGAGCTATGATATGACCTTCCTGTATTTTCTCTTGCAGGAGGGGGAGGTAAAGCAGCCGCTTCGCTGCTTCTGTCCGGCAAGACCGATCTGCAAAAAGGACTGTCTGCCGCCCGACGGCGTGATGGACTACGCGGCGGATCTGAGCATTCTGCTTTCGTGCTGGAAGCTGCGCGATGCGCAGCGTGATGACGGATTTTCCCGCAGACTGGCGGCAAAGCTCTGCCTGCGGCTTTACAAAAAACCGTTTGAAAAGGCAGCAGCCCTGCGGAATAACGAAAACAGTGTGTTTTCAGAGCAGCTTGCGCGGCTGAATACCTTGGAGGACAAGCACTGCGAGAGCATTGACCGCGCTGCGGATGCCTTTGCAAGCCTGCTCAAGGCCTGCGCAGGCTATCACACAGACGAAACTCTGCGCCGCACGAAGGGACTTCTTTTGTATCATGTCGGAAGATTTCTCTATCTGACGGATGCGCTGGAGGACTTACCGAAGGACAATAAAAGCGGCGCATATAATCCGCTGCGTTACCGTTACGCTTTACAGGACGGAAAGCTGACGCAGACAGATCAGACACAATTTCTGGAAACGGTGGATGCCTCGATCAGTATGGCAGCTTCCGCACTGGAGCTGCTGCCGGAAACGGCGGATCGGGAGATCCTGAGAAATATCATTTACTACGGACTGCCTGCGGTGCTGAAAAGTGTAGCAGACGGCAGCTTCCGTAAGAGAGGAAAGGGCAAATGAAAGATCCCTACGAGGTACTGGGTGTCCCTCACGGCGCGTCGGAGGAAGAAATCAAAAAAGCATACCGTGATCTTGCACGCAAGTACCATCCGGATAACTATGCAAACAATCCTCTTGCCGATCTTGCGCAGGAGAAAATGAAAGAGATCAACGAGGCATATGACACGCTGACCAAGGGCGGAAGCTCGGGCAGCAGCTCATCGTCCTATGACAGCTCGTCATCCTACGGCGGCAGTCTCGGTGAGGTACGCCGGCTGATCCAGCTCGGCGATCTGGATGCCGCAGAGGCAAAGCTGAACGGCATTTCCAATCATAACGCGGAGTGGTACTACCTGCGCGGTGTGATCGCGCAGAGACGCGGCTGGATGGATGAAGCGGCGCAGAATTTCCGCATCGCTTCCAGTATGGATCCGGGAAATTACGAGTACCGCAGAGCGGCGGGAACTGCCGGAAACGGCGGCTATACCTACCGCCAGACACAATATGACAACAACGGAAGCGATGACCTGTGCAATCTCTGCAGCACGCTGATGTGCCTGAATTGCCTGTGCAACGGCTGCCGCTGAATATGGGAGTGAAATGAATTGATCCACAGCATGACCGGTTACGGCAGAGCCGTAAAAACCATGAACGGACGGGAAATCACCGTTGAACTCCGTTCGGTCAACAACCGTTTTCTGGACTGCACCGTGAAGATGCCCCGCGCCTTCTCCTATGCCGAGGATGCGGTCAAGCAGAAGGTGAAGGAAAGCGTCTCCCGCGGTAAGGTCGATGTGTTCATCGGCATCAACGCCGTAGAGGGCGAAAATGTCAAAATCTCGCTCAACCGCCCTGTTCTGGAGGGCTATTTAGAGGCTTTGCGGACGATTGCACAGGACTATCCGGTGCGCGATGACATCAGCGCAACGAGCCTGACCCGTTTCCCGGAGGTTTTCTTGGTCGAAAAACCGGAGGAGGACGAGGAACGCAATACGGCGGACATCATTTCCGTCGCGGAGGAGGCGATCAACGCCTATAACTCCATGCGTGCGACAGAGGGCGCGGCATTGGCTGCCGATCTCAGAAATCATGCCGCAATCGTCCTTTCCTATGTGGAAAAGGTCGAAGCGCGCAGTCCCGTTACGGTTGCGGAATACCGCACCCGTCTGGAAAACAAGCTGCGCGAGGTGCTGGAAAGCACAACGATCGACGAAAGCCGTATTCTGACTGAAGCAGCGATCTTCGCCGATAAGGTCGCCGTGGACGAAGAAACCGTCCGTCTGCGCAGCCACCTCAATCAGCTGGAAAACCTGCTGACTGACGGCGGTGCCATCGGCAGAAAGCTTGATTTTCTCCTGCAGGAAATGAACCGTGAGGCAAATACCATCGGTTCTAAGGGCAATGATCTGGAGCAGGCGCACAATGTGGTCGAGATCAAGGCGGAGCTGGAAAAGATCCGCGAGCAGATTCAGAACATCGAGTGATTGCCATGCGACTGATCAATATCGGATTTGGAAATTTAGTGTCGGCGGAACGCCTGCTGACGGTCGTCAGCCCCGACTCTGCACCGGTCAAGCGCCTCGTGCAGGAGGCAAAGGAGCGCACGATGCTGATCGATGCGAGCTTCGGGCGCAAGACCAAGGCGGTCTTGGTGATGGATACCGACCATGTCATTCTTTCTGCGATCACGCCGGAGACGATCGCGAAGCGTCTGAACGACAAGGATGGCGAAGCTTATCGCGATGAGGAGGAAGCAATATGAAGCAGGGCAGAATCATTATCGTATCCGGTCCCTCCGGTGTCGGAAAGGGTACGGTTCTGAAGGAAGTAATGAAGAATAATCCTGCACTGCGTTTCTCTGTTTCCGCCACCACCCGCAAAATTCGCCCCGGCGAGATCGACGGTGTGCATTATTATTATATCGACAAGCCCCGGTTTGAAAAGATGCTCGAAAACCACGAAATGCTGGAGCATGCCGAATACGCCGGCAACTACTACGGCACGCCGGAAAAGGCAGTCAATGACGCGCTGGCGCAGGGCATCAGCGTGGTATTGGAGATCGAGGTACAGGGTGCGCTGCAGGTGATGCTTCGCAGACCGGATGCCATCTCCATCTTCATTGCGCCCCCGTCATACAACGAGCTCGGACGCAGACTGAACGGCAGGGGAGATACCCCGCCCGATGTCGCGGCAGAACGCCTGCATATCGCTGTGCAGGAATGTCTGAACGCACCGAAATACCAATACACGATCATCAACGATACCGTTTCTGAGGCTGCTGCACAGATTCAGGCGATCCTGACCGCAGAGGCCTGCAGATCTGAATATACTACCATTCAACTCAAGGAGGACGAATAATATGCTGTATCCCGCTATGGCTGATCTTCTCAAGAACATCGACAGCCGCTATCTCATGGTGAATGTGGTCGCACGCCGCGCCCGTCAGCTTTCCATTGAATCGGAAACCTTCCATGAGCCGCTGAGCGACAAGCCGGTCACGCTGGCGATCCGCGAGGTCGCGGAGGGCAAGCTCATCGCGGAAATCGACTTCGACGCCATCGCCAAGGCGGAAGACGCCAAGACGAAGTGGAACAAGAAGCACGTCAACGTGAACTCCCTCTTCGCCGACTGACGCGGTGGCCGACAGGAAGTTCAATCCGGTCTTTGCCGAGAACAGAAAGGCGAGACATGACTATAC
>PITX01000076.1 GCA_017577345.1 Clostridiales bacterium | reverse complement strand
CCCGCACAGGCTCTGCGAAGGCAAAAACATCGCGCTGATTTTCGAGAAGACGAGCACCCGCACGCGCTGCTCCTTCGAGGTCGCCGCCGCCGATCTCGGCATCCACCCGGTCTACCTCGATCCGAAGAGCTCGCAGATCGGCAACAAGGAAAGCATCGCCGATACCGCGCGGGTCCTCGGCCGCATGTTTGACGGCATCGAGTACCGCGGCTTCGGTCAGAGCATCGTGGAGGAACTGGCAAAGTACGCAGGCGTTCCCGTATGGAACGGTCTGACGAACGAATACCACCCAACGCAGATTCTGGCGGATATGCTGACCATCCGGGAGCATTTCGGCTCTCTGAAGGGCAGAAAGCTTGTCTTTATGGGCGACTGCCGCTATAACATGGCAAACTCTCTGATGATCGGCTGCGCCAAGCTCGGACTGCACTTTGTCGCCTGCGGTCCGGACGGCTATTTCCCCAACGCGGAGCTGATCGCCCGCTGTGAGGAGATCGCAAAGCAGACCGGTGCAACGCTCGCCTTTGAGACTGACCCGATGAAGGCAACTGCCGGCGCGGATGTCATCTATACCGATGTTTGGGTATCCATGGGCGAACCGATGGAAGCATGGGAGGAGCGCATCCATAAGATGCTGCCGTATCAGGTCAGCGCGAAGCTGATGGCAAACGCAGGGGGAAATGCCGTATTCATGCACTGCCTGCCCGCCTTCCATGACCTGAACACCGGCATCGGTCGCCAGATCGGTGAAAAATTCCGTCTGGATGCGCTGGAGGTCACGGACGAGGTGTTTGAGAGCAAGCAGTCCATCGTCTTTGACGAGGCGGAAAACCGTATGCACACGATCAAGGCAGTCCTTGCCGCAACGCTGTAAAAAACATAAATCAGGGTACACTCCTTGCTTTCTTACGGAGTGTACCCTGTTTTTTAAGGTCTAAAACTGTCTTTCAGCAGGACGCTGCGGTTAAAGACCGGATGATCTGCACGGCAGTCCTTATTGTCCATGCAGAAGTAACCGACGCGCATGAACTGGTAGCACGGCGCGGTCTTTGCCGTGCGCTTTTCACCCTCTGTGTCAAACTTCTTTGCATCTTCGATCAGAGCCGCTTCGATCTTGCAGCCCTGCAGAACGGTCAGGGATTCGGGATTCATGCAGTCCAGGAAATTCTTGTCCGGACCGTCCGGCTGCGGGTCGGAAAACAGGTTGTCATACAGACGGACCTCTGCGTCCACGGCGGTCGCGGCATCGACCCAGTGGATCGTTGCGCCCTTGACCTTTCTGCCGTCGGCAGGATTGCCGCCGCGGCTTTCAGGATCATATTCTGCATAAACCTCAATGACTTTTCCGTTTTCATCTTTTTTGCAGCCTGTTGCGGTGACAAGATAGGCACCCTTCAGACGGACCTCATTACCCGGGTACATCCGTTTGTACTTCGGAATCGGTGTCTCAAGGAAATCATCGTCCTCAATCCACACTTCGCGGCTGAAGGTGATCGTATGGGTGCCCTGTTCCGGGTGGACGGGGTTGTTCTCGACCTCAAAGGTCTCAGACTGACCCTCGGGATAGTTCGTGATGATCAGCTTGACCGGATGCAGAACAGCCATGGTGCGCTCTGCCGTCTCATTCAGATCCTCGCGCAGGCAGTGCTCCAAAAAGCCGTATTCGATCGTGGAGGTGACCTTCGCAACGCCGATGCGCTCGCAGAAATCGCGGATAGCGCGGGAGGTATAGCCGCGTCGGCGCAGACCGCACAGAGTCGGCATTCTGGGATCGTCCCAGCCGGAGACGCGTCCGGTCTCCACCAGCAGGCGGAGCTTGCGCTTGGACATGACGGTGTGGTCGATGCCGAGACGGGCAAACTCGATCTGACGGGGTTTGTGGTAGGGAATAGAGACATTCTTCACGACCCAGTCATACAGCGGGCGGTGCTCCTCATATTCCAAAGAGCAGAGACTGTGCGTGATGCCCTCCAGCGCGTCCTGAATGGGATGTGCGAAGTCGTACATCGGGAAAATGCACCATTTGGTGCCCTGACGATGGTGGTTGATATAGCGGATGCGGTAGATGACCGGATCGCGCATGTTGAAGTTGCCGCTGGCAAGGTCGATCTTGGCGCGGAGGGTCTTGGTGCCCTCGGCAAATTCGCCGTTCTTCATCCGCTCGAACAGGTCAAGATTTTCCTCGACAGAGCGGTCACGGTAGGGAGAGACGGCGGGCTTGCCGATGTCGCCGCGGTATTCCTTGAACTGCTCCGGCGTCAGGTCGCAGACATAGGCAAGGCCTTTCCTGATCAGCTCCACGGCATATTCATAGTCTTTTTCAAAATAGTCCGAGCCGTAGAAGAAACGGTCACCCCAGTCAAAGCCGAGCCAATGAATATCATCCTGGATCGCCTCGACATATTCGGTATCCTCCTTGGCGGGGTTGGTGTCATCCATACGCAGGTTCGTGATGCCGCCGAACTTCTCCGCAGTGCCGAAGTCGATGCACAGAGCCTTGCAGTGACCGATGTGCAGATAGCCGTTCGGCTCCGGCGGGAAACGGGTATGCACCTGCATCCCTTCAAACTGACCGCCCTGCGCGATATCTTCCTCTACAAAGGCCTCAATAAAGTTCTTTACTTCGGGAGTTTTGCGTTCTTCTTCCATTTTCCCCATCCTCTCGGATAAATTTCGCCCATTATTATATAACAGATTTCCCAAATCTGCAACGGTCATTCCGTACATTTTGCCGAAATTTTCCGCGCAGGTGGAAAACATTTTTGAAAACAGAAATTTTGGTTGCCAATTCACGCGAATTATTATAGAATAGGAGAAGACAAATCCATACAAAGGAGTGGTTTCCCATGAGCGAGCCAAAATATCGCCGCGTTCTGCTGAAAATCAGCGGAGAAGCGTTGGCGGGCGATGCCCACAGAGGCCTTGATTTTGATGTAATGGGCAGCGTGTGTGATGTCGTCAAGCACTGTGTTGAGGAAGGTGTGCAGGTCGGCATCGTGGTCGGCGGCGGCAATTTCTGGCGCGGTCTGAAGGACGGCGGCGACCGCATGGAGCGCACCCGTGCAGACCATATGGGGATGCTGGCAACGGTCATCAACTGCCTTGCACTGGCAGACTGCTTAGAGCAGCGCGGCGTTGAGGTGCGCGTGCAGACGGCGATCGAGATGTCCCGCATTGCAGAGCCCTATATCCGCGGCAGAGCCATCCGCCATCTGGAAAAGGGTCGCGTCGTGATTTTCGGCTGCGGTACCGGCAATCCGTTCTTCTCCACCGATACCGGCGCAGTGCTTCGTGCTGCGGAGATCAACGCCGATGCCATCCTGCTTGCCAAGAATGTCGACGGTGTCTATTCCGATGACCCGGTCAAGAATCCGGATGCCGTCAAGTTTGACGAGATCACCTATGACGAGGTGCTGGCAAGGCGCCTGATGGTCATGGACAGCACCGCAACATCACTTTCCATGGACAACCACATTCCCATCATCCTGTTCGCGCTCAAGGATCCGGAAAACATCCTGCGCGTCGTGATGGGCGAAAAAATCGGTACAGTTGTGAAGGAGGACAAATAACATGTCAGTAGATTTCAAGGAATTCAGCCGGAAGATGGACAAGACGCTCGAGATTCTGCAGGATGACTTCGGTGCCATCCGTGCGGGCAGAGCCAATGCGCGTGTTCTGGATCGTATTACGGTCGAATATTACGGCGTTGATACACCGATCGGACAGGTCGGCACCATTTCCTCTCCGGATGCCAGAACACTGGTCATTCAGCCGTGGGACGGCAGTCTGCTCAAGCCGATCGAGAAGGCGATTCAGGTTTCCGATCTGGGCATCAACCCGCAGAATGACGGCAGAGTAATCCGTTTGGTATTTCCGCAGCTGACCGAGGAACGCCGCCGTGAGCTGGTCAAGCAGGTCAAAAAGTACGGCGAGGATGCCAAGGTCGCTGTCCGCAATATCCGGCGCGATGCGATGGATTATATCAAGAAGCTCAAGAAGGATTCCGAGATCACCGAGGATGATCAGAAGAACGCAGAAAAGGATTTGCAGGATCTGACTGATAAGTATATCAAGAAGGTCGATGAAGCCTGCGCGGTCAAGGAAAAGGAGCTCATGGAACTGTAAATCGACAAAAACAGCAGGCAGCCGCCCGCAGATGGCTGCCTGCTGCTTTGTGATATTCTGAAAACTACGGGAGGCTTTTATGGGCCTTTTTAAGAAGAAAACTATGACTGCCGACCGCCCTGTGCCGACGCATATCGCGATCGTCATGGACGGCAACGGCAGGTGGGCGAAAAAACGCGGTCTGCCGCGTACCGCGGGACATAAGGTCGGTGCTGAAACATTCCGTACGATCGCAAACTACGCCAAATCCATCGGCTTGAAATATCTGTCCGTCTATACCTTCTCCACCGAGAACTGGAAGCGTTCCGAGGAGGAGGTCAACGCGATCATGGAGCTGCTGGAAAAGTATTTGCGCGAGCTGATCCGCGACATGGACAAAAACCAAGTCCGCTTCTGCTTTTTCGGCGATCTGAGCCGTCTTTCTCCGCAGCTGCAGGAGGAAGCCCGTATTGCGGCAGAGGAGTCGAAGAAATACAGCGGCGTGCAGGTGAATTTCTGCCTGAACTACGGCGGCAGAGCCGAGATCATCCGCGCGGCACAGCAGTTTGCGCGTGACTGCGCAGACGGCAAATGCACGCCGGAGGCACTGACCGAGGAGGTCTTCTCCGACCTCATGTATTCCGCCGGCGTTCCCGATCCGGAGCTGGTCATCCGTCCGGGCGGTGAGCTTCGGACATCGAATTTCCTGTTATGGCAGAGTGCCTACGCAGAATACTATTTTACCGATGTCCTGTGGCCGGATTTCGGCCCGAAGGAATTGGAGAAAGCGATTGCCTCCTATAACGGACGCAACCGCCGCTTTGGAGGTGCAAAGTAATGCTTGTGAGAATTCTTGCAGCGGCAGTCGGACTTCCGCTGCTTCTGGCGATCGTTCTGCTTTTGCCGCCGATCGGCACGGCAGTTCTGTTTGCGCTTGCGTGCATGATCGGTGCGTACGAAATGCTCTGGCGCACCGGACTTTTGAAGCACAAGCGCATCGTCGTCTATACCGCACTGATGTCGGCGGCGGTCGTGATGTGGTCATGGCTGCGGGCCTGTGCGATCGTCAGTGAGCAGAGCCTCTGGGTCAGTGCGCTGATCGGACTGTTCGTTTTTGCCTCCGCACTGTCCTGCGAGCTGCTTGCAGGGCATACGGAGCTGAAATTCACCGCTCTGTGCGCGGCACTGTTCAGCGGCATCGTCTATCCGTTTTTGATCGGTGCTCTCGTGCGTCTGCGCAGTATGGAAAACGGCATCTACTATATCCTTGTCGCATTTATTATCTCCATGGTCGCAGACAGCGGTGCCTATTTTGTCGGCAGAGCCTGCGGCAAGCATAAGCTTGCGCCCGTCGTCAGCCCGAAGAAAACCGTCGAGGGTGCGATCGGCGGCGTCATTACCAACATGCTTGGTATGGCACTGTATGCTTTCCTGCTTTCGCGCTTCTTCGGCTTTACGCAGGTCAATTATCTCTATGCCGTCATCTATGGTTTTGTCGGCGCCTTCGGCTCCATGCTGGGCGATCTGACTCTGTCTGTCGTTAAACGCCAGGTCGGCATCAAGGACTACGGCAATCTCATTCCCGGTCACGGCGGTATCCTGGATCGCTTTGACAGCACGATGATCTGCGCACCGATCGCGGAAATTTTGATTATACTGATTCCCTTTGCGGTGAAGTGATATGACGAAAAATCTATCTGTTTTAGGCTCTACCGGCTCCATCGGCAGACAGACGCTGGAGATCGTGGAGAATATGCCGGAGGTGCGCGTGGCTGCCCTTACGGCAGGTACGAATGTTGCCCTTATGGCGCAGCAGTGCAAAAAGTTTCATCCGGAGCTGGCAGTCATGGCAACGGAAGAAGCGGCGAACAGTCTGCGCGATGTGCTGGCAGGGGAGAACATCCGAATCCTCTCCGGCATGGACGGATTGATTGCGGCGGCGGAGCTGGAAAGTGCGGATACGGTTGTGACGGCGGTGGTCGGCATGGTCGGCTTGCGCCCGACACTTGCGGCAATCCGCAAAAAGAAGCGCATTGCCCTTGCCAACAAGGAAACGCTGGTCTGTGCCGGTGAGCTGGTTATGGCACAGGCACGGGAATACGGCGCGGAGATCATCCCCGTCGATTCGGAGCATTCCGCAATATTCCAGTGCCTGATGGGGAGCAGGGACAGAAGCGAGATCCGCAGGCTGATCCTGACCTGCTCCGGAGGACCTTTCTTCGGAAAATCGCCGGAGGAGCTTCAGCATGTCACGAAATCCGATGCGCTGAAGCATCCAAACTGGAAAATGGGGAATAAAATCACCATTGACTGTGCTACACTGATGAATAAGGGACTGGAGGTCATCGAGGCAATGCGCCTGTATGATCTGCCGCTGTCACAGGTGGATGTCGTCATTCATCGGCAGAGTATTGTCCATTCCCTTGTGGAATACCGCGACGGTGCCGTATTGGCGCAGCTTGGCGTGCCGGATATGAGAATCCCGATCCGCCTTGCACTGACCTATCCATAC
>PITX01000075.1 GCA_017577345.1 Clostridiales bacterium | reverse complement strand
GTCATGGACTCCGGCGATCTGGAGCGTGAACGCGGCATTACCATTCTGGCGAAAAATACGGCGGTACACTATAAGGGAACGAAGATCAACATTGTTGACACTCCGGGTCATGCCGATTTCGGCGGAGAGGTCGAGCGTATCCTGAAGATGGTCAACGGCGTCATCCTGCTCGTTGATGCGGCGGAAGGCCCCATGCCGCAGACCCGTTTCGTCCTGCAAAAGGCATTGGAGCTCGGCCACAAGGTCATTGTGGTCGTCAATAAGATCGACCGGCTGGATGCCCGCATCGAGGAGGTCATGGAGGAAGTGCTGGAGCTTCTGCTTGACCTGAACGCAACCGATGAGCAGTTCGAGTCTCCGACCCTGTTCTGCTCTGCGCGGCAGGGCATTGCCAGCTACAGCCCGAATGAAACCGGCGTGAACTTAAATCCGCTGTTTGATACGATCGTGGACTATATTCCCGCGCCCGAGGGGGACCCCGAAGCACCGGTGCAGATGCTTGTATCCTCGATCGACTATAACGAGTATGTCGGCAGGATCGGTATCGGCAGGATCGAGCGCGGCACGCTGCATCAAAATCAGGAGGTCATGATCTGCGACTATCACGACCCCGAGCATAAGGAAAAGGGCAAGGTCGTTGCGCTGTACGAGTTTGACGGACTGAACCGCAAGCCGATCGAGGAAGCCTCTGCCGGTGAGATCGTAGCATTTTCCGGTATGTCGGACATCACCATCGGCAGAACGCTCTGCGCGGTCGAACAGCCGGAGCCGCTTCCGTTCGTGAAGATCTCCGACCCGACCATCGAAATGACCTTCTCCGTCAACGATTCCCCGTTTGCAGGCAGAGAGGGCAAGTATGTCACCTCCCGCAATCTGCGCGACCGTCTGATGCGCGAGCTTTTGAAGGATGTTTCGCTCCATGTAACAGAGCAGGGAACGGATTCGTTCAATGTTGCCGGACGCGGCGAGATGCACATTTCCATTCTGATCGAAACGATGCGCCGTGAGGGCTATGAGTTTCAGGTCAGCACACCGCGTGTTCTGACCAAGACGATCGACGGCAAGGTCTGCGAGCCGATCGAGCGCATGGTCGCGGATGTGCCGGAGGCCTCCATGGGCAGCGTCATTGAAAAGCTCGGCAAGCGCAAGGGCGACCTCGTCTCCATGACGCCGGTCGGCAGCCGCTACCGTCTGGAATTCCTTGTTCCGTCCCGCGGACTGTTCGGCTACCGCAACGAATTTCTGACCGATACCCGCGGCGAGGGTATCATGTCCTCCGTACTGGATTCCTACGCGCCGATGAAGGGCGAGATCGAACGCCGCAAGACCGGCTCTCTGGTCTCCTTTGAAACGGGCGAGGCCTGCTCCTACGGTCTGTTCAATGCGCAGGAGCGCGGTCAGATGCTCATCGGTGCAGGCACCGAGGTCTATGCCGGCATGGTCGTCGGTATCTGCTCGAGAAACGAGGATATGACGGTCAATGTCTGCAAAAAGAAGCAGCTGACCAATATGCGTGCCTCCGGTTCGGATGAGGCCCTTCGTCTGAGCCCTCCGCGTGTATTCTCTTTGGAGCAGTGCCTGGAATTTCTTGCAGACGATGAGCTTTTGGAGGTCACGCCGAAGTCGCTCCGCATCCGCAAGCGCGAGCTGGATCACGCAGCGCGTATGCGTCAGATCATGAAGACCCGTAACGGTCAATAAGAATAGTAACGGCTGTTGCACCGCTTGGCGCAACAGCCGTTTTTGCTGTATGTCAATGTTTTCTCCATGTGGAGGGGCGGAACAAAATCAGCATCGGGAACAGCTCCAGTCTGCCGAACAGCATATCCAGGATCATAACGACCTTGGACAACGCGGAGAAGCCGGAGTATCCGCCGAACGGGCCGATGATAATACTGGTGCCGGGACCGATGTTATTGAGCGTCGCCAGGACGGAGGTCACGGAGGTCTCCGTGCCGAAGTTATCCAGCGAGACCAGCACAATGGACACGACCGCGATCAGAATGTAGAAAATCAGGTAGGCGGAGGTGCCGCGGATGACATCGCGGTCCACACGCTTTCCGTCCATTTTCATGACCTCCACGCTGTGCGGATGCAGCAGATGCTGCAGCTCACTGCGTGCTGTCTTGACGAGAATGACAACGCGGCTGACCTTCAGACCGCCGCCGGTGGAGCCTGCACACGCGCCGCAGATCATCAGCAGGACGAGAACGGCACGCGACAGCTCCGGCCAGGTCGAAAAGTCCACCGTGCCGTAGCCGGTCGTTGTGATGATCGAGCCGACCGAAAAGGAAACATGATGCACGGCGTTGCGGACATCGGTGAAATAGCCACCGGTCAGCATCAGATTTGCGGTGATCAGCGCGACAGCGCCGAGGATGATCGCAAGATAGTATTTCAGCTCCGTGTTCTGCCGGACCAGCCTGAATTTCCGGCAGATCAGGAAGAAGTAGACCGAGAAATTCACGCCGAACATGATCATGCCAACGGTGGTGACCGTCTGGACATAGGAGGAATACTCCGCAAGACCGGTGCTGCGGACGGAGAAGCCGCCGGTACCCGCGCTGCCGAACGCAAGACAGACGCTGTCAAAGAGAGAAATATCTCCCCAGCCGCACAGGTCGCCCAGCTGATAGGCGAAGATCTGCAGCAGGGTCATGGCAAAATAAATGCCGTAGAGGATTTTCGCAGTGGTGCGCATTTTCGGCACCATCTTGCTGACGGACGGACCGGGTGACTCTGCCTTGAGCAGGTAGATGCTCTCACCGGACAGCGGCACGACAGCGAGCATAAAGACCAACACGCCCATGCCGCCCAACCAGTGGGTGAAGCTGCGCCAGAACAGCAGACCGTGCGGCATGGCTTCTACATGGGTCAGGATACTGGCACCGGTGGTGGTAAAGCCGGAAACGGTCTCAAACACTGCGTCAAGATAGGAGGGGATCGCACCGTTCAGCCAAAATGGAAGTGCGCCGAGCAGGGAAATGAAGATCCACGACAGGGAGACCATCACGAAGCCGTCTCTTGCGTGCATCGTGCGGTCTCTTTTGGGCTTGAGCAGCATCATCATGCCGCCAAGGGCGGCACAGATCACGGCGGTCAGGAGCAGACTGAGCAAATCCCCTTCACCATAGATCAGCGCAACGATGACCGGCAGCAGCAGAAATGCGCCGATGAGCAGCAGCACATAGCCCAGAAGATAAGCGATCATTCTGTAGTTCATGCTTTTGCTCTCCGCTTGTCCAGAATATCGTCCAGGTCGTTCAGACCGGTGACGGTGGTGACAACGATCACGGTGTCCCCCGGCTCAATGGTATCGCGTCCGCCGGGGGTGAGAATTTTGCCGCCGCGGTTGATCGCGCCGATGAGCAGATTGGGCAGCAGCGACAGCTCCATCAGGGGAACACCGCAGACCGCGGATTTCGCCGTGGCGCGGAATTCGAGAGCTTCCGCCTTGTTGCCGACGATTTTATACGGCGTTTCGACATTGGAGCCGAGGGAATTCTGCATGGCACGGACAAAACGGACGATGTGGTCGGCGGCGATATAGCGCGGATGGAACACACTGCCCAGATCCATGGATTTGATGATGTGCGAGAAGGTGGTGCGGTTGATTTTGGTGATGATCTTGGCATCCGTCACGCTCTTTGCGTACAGGCTCATAAGGACATTTTCTTCGTCGATGCCGGTCAGAGAGGCGACGGCGTCCATCTTGTCAATGCCTTCCTCCGCAAGAAGGTGCTCATTCGTTGCGTCACCGCAGATGACGGTCGCCTCGGGAAGCTGCTCTGCAAGGAAGTCGCAGACCTCGGCGTTTACTTCGATGATCTTGACGCTTGCGCCGAAGTCAAGCATCTGCTTGGCAAGATAGTAGGAAATACGACCGCCTCCGAGCAGCAAGATACGCTTGACGGGATTTGTTTTGATGCCGAGCTTCGGGAAGAATTTGGAAGCGATCTTCGGCTTTGCGACGAAGCTGATGCGGTCACCGCCCTTCAGCGCAAAGGTGCCGGAGGGGATGTAAACCTCATGATCACCGCGCTCTACAGCGCAGATCAGCACACCGGACTGGATCTTACCCAGCTCCATCAGCTTCATGCCGTCCAGCGGGGAATCCTCCGGCAGACAGACCTTATGCAGCTCCACGCGACCTCTGGAGAAGGTGTCAATTTTGATGGCAGAGGGCGCACGCATGATCCGTGCGATCTCCGATGCACTGGCAAGCTCCGGATTGAGTGCCATGCTCAGACCCAGATCATCCTTGACCAGACGCATACCGGAGGAGTATTCCGGATTGCGGACGCGGGCAATGGTGTTGCCGACGCCGAGCTTTTTGGCGATCAGGCAGGCGAGCAGGTTCGCCTCATCCGTGGACATGACAGCAATGGCAAGGTCTGCCTCCGGCACGCCGGCTTCGACCTGCGTTTCCTGCGCGATACCGTTACCAAGCACGGTCATCACATCCAGCGTGCTGATGATATCCAGTGCCTCCTGGCGTTCATCCACGACGGTGATCTCGTGTCCCTCACGCAGAAGCTGATCGGTCAGTGTGACGCCGATCTTACCTGCGCCGATAATAACAATTTTCATGCAGAATGTCACCCGTTTCGCAACAATTTTAATTATTTTATCATGTTTTCTCCCTGAAAGCAACAGCAGAAGTTCAGAAGGAGCTTTGTAACGATTGCGGACGCGCAGATGATTTTGACAGGGCGGGGGCTGCGCGTAGAAAGGATATGTGCCGGACGGCGGATACTTTCGGAAATAGCAGTAAATATCTTTCCGTTCGGAGTTTACAAATTACGGAAATTGATTTACAATAAAGTAAAAGGGGGCGGTCGCGTGCAGAAAACACAGCTCAGGCAAGAGCACTTTTCAGACAGCCCGTTTCCGGTGCAGGTGCTGTGTGAGACAGACTCCACCAACAACGCACTCAAACGAATGCGCCATGCGCCGCACGGAACGGTACTGGTCACCGGCAGGCAGACTGACGGACGCGGCAGACTGGGCAGACGGTTTTCCTCGCCGGAGGGCGGTGTCTATCTGTCTGTTTTGCTCCGACCCGATGTGCCTGCTTCCGAGCTTCTGCATCTGACGCCGATGGCGGCAGTTGCGATGCGCCGCGCCGTGTTTGACTGCTGCGGCATCGCGCCGGACATCAAATGGACGAACGATCTTGTCTGGCAGGGCAGAAAGCTCGGCGGGATTTTAACAGAGCTTGTGCAGCAGGACGGTTATCCGTGCGTCATTATCGGCGTCGGCATCAACTGCAACAACGACATGGCGGCACTCCCGCCCGAGGTACGGGAAATCGCCGTATCCCTGCGGCTGATCACGGGAAGGGAAATTGATCCGAACGCGCTGGCGCTGCACATGGTACGGCAACTGGCTGCCATGGATGCCGCACTGATGGTGCAGAAAGCAAAATGGATGGCGGAATATGCCGGTGCCTGTATCACCGTAGGCAAGCAGGTACAGGTGATTTCCGGCACACAGCGCAGGGCGGCTCTTGCCGAAGGAATTGACGAAAACGGCGGGCTGATCGTTCGCTGGGAAAACGGGGAAACCGCCGTGGTCAGCACCGGAGAGGTGTCTGTCCGCGGTATGTACGGATATATCTGACAGGAGGTTTTATGATGAACGAAGTACTGAAATGCCTGGAGCAGCGCAGGAGCTGCCGCAGCTACAAGCCCGAGCAGATCAAGGAAGAAGAGCTGGAAAAAATCCTCACAGCGGGCACCTATGCCGCCACCGGCATGGGAAAACAGTCACCGAAAATTCTCGTATTGCAGAAACCGGAGGACATTGCGCAGCTGGAACGCATGAACGCGGCGATCATGGGCAATCCGGATGCCAAACCGTTCTACGGTGCTCCCACGGTTTGCATCGTGCTTGCCAAAGCGGATGTATTCACGGCGGTCGAGGACGGCTCACTCGTCATCGGCAACATGATGAATGCGGCATGGTCGATCGGTGTCGGCTCGTGCTGGATCCACCGCGCCCGTCAGGAGTTTGACTCCGAGGAGGGCAAGGCTCTGCTGAAAAAATGGGGCATCGAGGGGGACTATATCGGCGTCGGTCACTGCATCTTGGGCTATCCGACCGGAGAGTTCCGTCCGACCGCAGACCGCAAGAGCGACTATGTGGTCAGAATATAAAACAAAAAATACTTGCGTAATTACAAAAATGCGGTATACTATATGCAGAAAGAAATCCAAAAACAGAACGGAGGGTACACTATGAAGAACAATACACTGAAACTCGTCCTGTCAATCATCGGCGGCGTTGTCGTTGTCGGTGCGATCGCAGTTGCGCTCATCCATTTCTGGGATGACCTCAAAAAGCTTCTGCCTTGCTGCAAGGAGGATGAGGAGCTGCTGGAGTTCGACGACATCGAGGCATAAAGAACCGAAAAACAGGGTACTGTCAGTCAGTACCCTGTTTTTTATGTTTTCTTGATGAACTTTTCGCCGCACTTCGGACAGCGGATGCTGATCTTACCCCTGCCCTTCGGCACGCGCACGGTCTGGCGGCATTTCGGGCAGCGGTAGTAGCGGTTCTTCCTGTCGCGCAGACGCGTCCAAAGCTGACGGAATCGGCGATTTTCCTTTTGCCGCGTGTAGATATTGCGCGAGAAGGTGCGGAACAGACTGAAACCGAGCAGTCCGAGCA
>PITX01000074.1 GCA_017577345.1 Clostridiales bacterium | reverse complement strand
GATCTGTCCGACCACGGTGGCAACAGCAGCACCCTTGACCTCCATTCGCGGCAGACCGAACCAGCCGAAGATCAGAATGGGGTCGAGAATGATATTGATGATCGCGCCGATGCCCTGTGTGAGCATGGTATAGGCGGTGCGGCCGGTGGACTGGAGCAGACGCTCAAACAGGATCTCACCGAAAATGCCGAACGATACAATACTGATGATCCGAATATAGTCCGTGCCGTAAGCAACCGTCTGTGCATCGGGCGTAATGGAGCGCATATAGATCTCCGCACCGAAGATACCGAACAGAACGAACAACAGCATACTGACAAAGGCAAGGAAAATGCCGTTGAGCGCACTGCGGTTGACCTGATCGCTGTCCCGCTCACCGAGTCCGCGTGAGAGCAGGGCGTTGACGCCGATGGCGATGCCGGTGGCAACGCCGATCATGATATTCTGCACCGGGAATGCAAGAGAAACGGCGGTCAGAGCGAAGTTGTCCGCCTCGGAGATCCGCGAGACGAAGACGCTGTCAACAACATTATAAAGTGCCTGCACCAGCATGGAAAGTGCCATCGGCAGCGCCATTGTGAACAGGAGCTTTCCAACAGGCATCACGCCCATTTTGTTTTCCTTCAGAGAAGTCATATTACCGGTCTCTTTTCAAAGTATTATCAATCAATTATTATATAAAAAATGTAATAAGTTTGCAATAGCCAAAAATCGGCATTTTCGTAGAAAAACTGCTGCCCGCCGGGCAGCAGCCTTCTTTGATCAAAATGACCGAAATAATTAGTCCGCAAAGACCTTTTTCAGCTTTGCAAAGCGGGGCAGGCCATTCTCATAGCGGAGCTTGGTTTCCCCCTGTACCAGCGGTGCGCAGTAGCGGATGAAGTCCTCCGTGACATTGCAGCCGTCCGGTGTGATCCATTCCAGCGGCACTTTCTTTTCGTAGTTTGCGACCTTTTCCAGATCGAACAGCTCATAGTGGCAGACATAACCGCCCTCGCGGTCGCAGACGAAGCCGACCATCTTGCCGGTCTGACCTGCAATGGCGGATTCCACAGCGATCTTACCGGAGTTGAAGGATTCTTCGATGTCGGTCAGCGATGCCTGATGAGCGGCGCATCTTTGCAGCAGGGAAAGCTCAATGCCGCGCACCTTGACACCCAGCTCGCTCTTGACAGCGTCTGCCAGACGGGCTGCAAGACCGCCGAGCTGTGCATGACCGAAGCCGTCGGTGCCGGAGGTCTTCGCCTCGGAGACGAAGCTGCCGTCGGCATAGTGCACGCCCTCAGAGACCGCTACGATGCAGTTGTTCTTTTCGTGATAGACACGCTTGACATCTGCAAGGAACTGCTCCATTGTGAAGTCGATCTCAGGCAGATAGATCAGGTCGGGACCGTCACCGGTCGAGTTGCAGAGTGCTGCGGCGGCAGTCAGCCAGCCGGCATGACGACCCATGCACTCAACGATGGTGACCATGCCCTTGTCGTAGACCTTGCTGTCACGGGATACTTCCATGACGGAGGTCGCAATATACTTCGCCGCAGAGGCAAAGCCGGGGCAGTGATCGGTGCCGTAGAGGTCATTGTCGATGGTCTTGGGAACGCCGAAAACGCGGCATTCGTAGCCGACTTTCTTCATGTAGCGGCTGATCTTATTGCAGGTATCCATGGAGTCGTTGCCGCCGTTATAGAAGAAATAGCGGACATTGTGTTTCTGAAAGACTTCCAGAATGCGCTTGTAATCGGTATCGTCCACATCGGGATCGGCAATCTTGTAGCGGCAGGAGCCGAGTGCGGAGGAAGGCGTATAAGGAAGCAGTTCCAATTCCCTCGGATCCTCTTTGCTCATGTCCATCAGGCGGTCATTGAGCACGCCGACGATGCCGTGATGCGCGCCGTAGACAGCGGTGATGCAATCACTTTCCAGGGCTGTCTTGATGACGCCGTAGGCACTGGCGTTTATGACAGAAGAAGGACCGCCGGACTGACCGATAACAGCCGCGCCGATCAAGGGTTTGTTATTCGTCATGTTAGTTACCTCCGAAATTCGGTGCAGATTTGCACAAATTTTTACGAATGAAGTATAGCACAACCTTTTTGGTTTTGCAAGAGAGGCTGTCAATTTTCGGGAAAACGGGAGATTTCTGTTGCAATCCGATGCGTTTCATGTTATGATATACTTATAAAAATGCGCATACAAAGGGGGACTCCTTTTGAACAGAGTAGAGATCACGCTTCAGGATATCTTCTGGGCGCTGAAAAAATACATTGTTTGGATTATTGCAGTAACCTTGGTTTTCACGGTCTGCGCATGGGCATACTCAACCTTCTTCGTGACGCCGATTTACTCCACTGAGATCTCCGTCTGTGTTTTTTCCAACGAGAGAGGCTCTTCCTCCGGCGTGACTACGGGCGAGCTGGCGGCGGATGCCGGGATCGCGAATACTTATCAGGTACTTCTCACAAGCCAGCCTGTGATGAATGCCGTCAGTGAAGAGCTGGGCGGCACGGTCTCTCCGGAGGAACTTCGCGGAATGATCAAGCCGGAGGTAGAAAAAGGCACGCAGATCATCAATGTGAGCATCAGAGGAAAAGACCCGAAGCAGATCGCAGACATCGGCAATACACTGGCAGAGGTCGCACCGACCTGCCTGAACGCACTGGCACGCGGCGGTGAAATGATCGCAGTGGATCATGCGAAAATCCCGACCACTCCGGTTTCCCCCAATATTGCATCCAATATTTCAGTTGGCTTCATTCTCGGCCTGTTGCTGTCCTGCGCGGTCGTCATTCTGATCGCGCTGCTGGATACGACCATCTGGCGCGAGGAGGATTTGGAGCGTGCATATAACATTCCGATCCTTGGCAGTATTCCGCCGATGGGTGCAGCCGCCATTGCTTCCGCAAAGCGCAAAGACAGGAGGTGAGAGGCCATGCTGTTTCAGAAAAAGAATAAAAGCCTGTTCAGTAACAAATCCGGTTCACATTCAGAACGCCCCCGTCTGACACTCGGAAGCCCCTTTGCGATCAAGGAAGCCTTTAACTCCATCCGTACGAAACTGATTTTCACCGGCAAGGGTGAAAAATGTCCGGTGTTTGCGGTTACCAGCTCCCTTGCCTCTGACGGCAAGTCAACTGCCGCCGTCAGTCTGGCGGTGTCTATCGCCATGGCAGAGCAGCGTGTTTTGCTGATCGATGCGGATATGCGAAAGCCGTCCGTCCACCGTTATTTCAGCACCGAATACCGGAACGGCCTGAGTGAAATTCTTGCGGGTCTGAGCAGCGAGATCAAGCTGCGTTCCACGGATATTGACAAGCTTTCCATTCTGACAGCGGGTCAGATCCCGCCCAATCCGGCGGAGCTGCTCGGCACAAAACAGATGGATCTCCTGCTGGACTATGTGCGGCAGTATTTTGACTATGTGATCATTGATACGCCGCCGGTGAGTATTGTCACGGATGCCACGATTTTTGCCGACAAGATCACGGGCTATATCATGGTCGTTCAGAGCGGCAAGAATCATCTGCAGGATGTCAGCAACGCCGTGCGTCAGATCGAGGAGATGAAGGGCAACATTGTCGGTATCATCCTAAACGACCCGGAAAACAAGACGGCGGCGCATTACAGCTACCGCTATAATAAGTATTACCGTTATAACCGCTATAAATACTACGGAGAAAGCAACGCGGACTCTCGCAAATAGGGGGAAAAGACTGCCATGAACATTGACTTTCATGCGCACATTCTTCCCGGAGCGGATCACGGCAGCAGCAGTCCGGAAACCTCACTCCGGCAGGTGGGGCTGGCACGAAGAGCGGGCATTGATGTGCTTGCGGCCACGCCGCATTTTTATCCGAATCTGGAGCCGCTATCCGAGTTTTTGGAGCGCAGGAAGCAGGCAGAGATCCGACTGCGTGAGGCATTGCCGGAAAACGCACCGAAGCTGCTGATCGGCGCGGAAACGCATCTGTGCCGCGGGCTGGAGCATATGGACAGTCTGGAGCAACTCTGTTTCGGCGGTACGAAGGTGCTTTTGCTGGAGATGCCGCACGATTTTTCCATCCGTGCTTATGAGCAAACGCTCGACGCACTGTTGTACGAAAGAAAGCTCACAGTTGTTTTGGCACATATCGACCGTTATCCGACCTCTGTTGTTGATTTTCTGCTGGAATTGGGTTTCTTGGCGCAGATCAATGCGGAGTCCTTTTGTCATATGCGGTCACGGAAGCGGTCTATGGTATGGGCGCAGGAGCTGCAAAGCGTAGTTGCGCTGGGCAGTGATCTGCATGGCTGCGAGATCGGTTATCGGGATTTTCTCAAGATGAAAGAGCGGTTAGGGGAAACCTACACAACCATTATGAGCAGAACACAGGAGCTGCTCGGAATAGAATAGCACAATAAAACGGAGCCGGGCAATTGCCCGGCTCCGTTATTCTTATCTGTATCAGTCGTAGGGATTGGGGTCTTTTTCCCGAATCTCCTGCGCTTCCTTGGCTGCAACGGGATCCAGGAAACGGAACATCATGGTGGCGATCTGTGCACGCGTTGCGTACTCCTGCGGTGCCAGATGATCATTCATACCGGTGATGATGCCCTCGCCGATCGCCCACTTCATTGCGGGGATCGCATATTCGGAGACCTCCTTGGCATCAATATAGCCGGCCAGATTTCCCTTTGCTTCCGGCTCGCCTGCGAAGCGGTACAGGATCGCGGCAAGCTGTTCGCGGGTAATGAAGCGATCCGGCGCGAACTCTTCTTCGGAAACGCCCTTGACAATTTCCTTGTCAGCTGCCCATGCAACTGCACCGGTGTACCATCTGCCGCTCTCAACATCCTCAAACGGGATCTTCAGACCCTTTGTAGCGGGAGAACCTGCCGCACGGTAGACGATCGTCACGAGCATGGCACGGGATACATTGCCGTTCGGATCGAAGGTTTCGGAGGACTTGCCCGTACTGCTGCCGATGCCGTTCATCAGACCGTGATGCAGGCAGTAGACGATACCTTCGCGGTACCACGCTTCCTTGTCCAGATCCTTGAAGCCTGCATACAGCGGGTAGTCGTCGGAGGGAGTGGGTACGGGCTTGTAGTTCGGGTCGGCTACACCGCAGACCTTACAGAAGCCATTTTCATAGCTGTGATTGCCCAATGCCGTGAAGTCGCTGCGGTAGGAGTCGCCGCACTTGGAGCAGACATGGAGCGTATAGCCCGGCGTGGTGCAGGTCGAAGCGACCTTGCTTTCCTGATAGCTGTGCGTGCAGGAGATCGGCTTTTCAGTCGGCTCAGTCGGAGCGGTGGGGTTGGTCGGATTCGTCGGCTCTGTCGGCTGCGGGTCAGAGCCGGTCAGGCGGAAGATCATGTATTCGTATGCACCGCCGCCGCTCTGGATGCCGTAGGTGGTGAATGCGCTGTAGAATTCAAGATACTGGTTGTAGTTGCCATTATAGGCGGCGTTCACGCAGTGGATATGCGTGATGCCGTCAGCCGGTGTATTCTTTGCTTCGAACTCCCACTGGGCAAATTGGGTTTCCGTTTCGCTCATGGTGAGGCTGTTGCCGGTCTCACCGTAGGTCATATAATTGCCGGAGGCATCGAGGAAGCGGAAATAGCCGTCACTGCCCTTTTTCACCCGGAAGATCGCGGAGGCGTCATTGGTGCCGAGCTGCTTATCACCGCTGCTGACATCGGAGGATGCCGCCAGCTTGGTGCCTTCGGCAGTCGAGGTGACGAGCTGATTGCCCGCGATGTGGTAGATCATGATCTGATCGCCGTCAGAAAGGGTGGACGGATCAACGACCAGAGAGCCGATATAAGTACCGGTTGCAGTACCGCCGCCGGAGATCGTGCCCGTGTAGACGATCGACCACTTCGACGGGGCGGGACTGACGCCGCCCTTGCTTTCGGTTTCGGCACTGATGAATTCCGCGATCAGGTCGGGAACGGAGCCGACGCTGTCATCCACCTGCGACCAGATGGTGTCCTCCGTAGAATAGTCGGCGAACGGACCGTTGCCGAGGTGATAGTTGTTGACCGCCATGATGTAGGTCTTGTTCAGGTCGAAGGCACGGCCGTCAGCAAAACCGCTGATGATGACGCGGCTGCCGACTTCCTTGGACATGTCGTATACGAAATCAAGACCGTAGAAAATCGGGTTGGTGAAGTCATCGCCCTTTGTGCCGAACGAGGGTGTACCGCTCATCGTGTTGACGGACAGACGCTCGGAGGCGTTGAACTCCATGATATCCTTGATCTGCTGACCGGTCAGCGGGAGCAGATAGAGGGTATTGTCGTATTTATAGAGCTTGTAAATATCCTTCATGGACATTTCGCCGGCAGAGACCTTGTAGCCGCCGCTGACGACCATGGAGGTCGCGGAGAAATCGACCGTCAGGTGATCCAGACCGGTTTTTGCCTTCAGAGCGCTGACTTCCTCTGCTGTGCGGTATTTGAGCGTGAGGTAGTAGCTGCCGCGGGCGATCTGTGCGCGGTTGATCAGATCCATTGCATCGCTTTGCGCAAGGTAGTAGCTGGGAACGGAGTTCCATGTGCCGGTCAGCTTGCCGACACTGCGGTTGACATTGACCTCTGCCGCTTCCGCGTAGGGCTTGATCTTTTCCTTCAGGGCGGCATCTGCGGCATAGCCGCTCAGGGGCAGATCCTTGTGTTCCTTGACAT
>PITX01000073.1 GCA_017577345.1 Clostridiales bacterium | reverse complement strand
TCTCTGCCCTTCGCCCTAAAATCGGTTGTGTGCCGCCTCATCAAAGGTGATGACCGTGTAGTAGCGGCAGTCCTCAAACTGCACGCGCTCGTCAATGCGCTTCTTCAGCTCTGCCTTCTGATTCTCCATGGAAAACGGAATCACCAGATCAAAAATCAGATTGGTATGTCCGGGACCGCGCACCATGCGAAAATCATGCATGGCAAGCTCCGGGCTGATCTGTGCGATCTCATTCGCCACCAGCTCGCGCATTCGGTTGAGTTCTTCATCGTCTGTCACGATCGGGTCATAATGAATGACAAGATGCACATGCAGATCGCGCAGGGCATCGCGTTCGATGTCGTCAATAATATCATGGCAGATCAGCGGGTCTTCCCTGCTGTCCATTTCCGCATGGGCAGAGGCAAAGCACTGACCCGGGCCGTAGTCATGCACCATCAGATCATGGATGCCGAGAATCTTATCGTGGCTGAGCACCAGGTCGGAAATGCTGCGCACCAGTGCCTCATCCGCCTGCTCGCCGAGCAGGGGGCTGATGGTTTCCTTTGCGATCCCACAGCCCGACCAAATGATGAACAGGGCAACCAGAAGTCCGATATAGCCGTCAATCTGAAGGTCGAAGAAATGTCCGACCAGACAGCCGATCAGCACCGCCGTGGTGGAAATCACATCATTGCGGCTGTCTGCCGCCGTCGCCGTCAGGGTGCCGGAGCCGATGCGTTTGCCGAGCGTATTGCAGAACAGTGCCATCCACAGCTTCACCAGAATCGAGCCGAGCAAAACGGCAAGTGTTACATAGGAAAATGCGACACTCTCCGGATGCAGGATCTTCTCAAAGGAGCTTTTTCCGAGCTCCACGCCGATGACGAGAATCAACGCGGCAACGGCAAGTCCGGTAAGGTATTCAATTCTCGCGTGACCGTAGGGATGCTCATCATCCGCAGGGCGCTCTGCCAGCTTGAAGCCGATGAGCGTAACCAGAGAGGACGATGCGTCGGAAAGGTTGTTCACGGCATCTGCCGTGATGGCAACTGAACCGGAGAGAATACCGGCGATCAGCTTTCCCGCACACAGCAGGAGATTGCAGATGATGCCGACAATTCCCGCCAGCTTTCCGTATGCACCGCGCACACGCGAATCCTCCGTATTTTTGTAGTCCCTGACAAACAGACGAAGTAACAGATTTGTCATTGAAACAAAAGCCTCTTTTCGGATATATTACACACAATTATACTAAAAATATTGGAAAAAGTACACTGTTTTTTCTGTTTGGACTTCTCTTTTTACAATCTGTATGATAGAATACATTTTCGGAAGTGAATTTTGACCGTTTCTTACCTGTTCTTCCGGAAAGGAGGATTATTATGAGAAAGCTTCTGATTTACCTGAAACCGCAGCGAAAGCGTATCGTTTTCGCTACGCTGCTGATGGCAGTTTCCGTACTGTGCAATCTCGCACTGCCGACCATCATGAGCAGCATTCTGGACAACGGCGTTTACCGCTCCGCGGTAGAGAATACATTCCCTTATACTGCCAAAATGTGCGGCATCATGCTTGCTGTTGCACTGATCAGTCTGGCGGCTGTCATTGCCGGTTTTCGTCTGACCTCCCGCATCACAACTGCGTTCACCCGTGACCTGCGTTCTGCGATTTTTCGCAAGGTACATACCATGACCTTTGAGGAAATGGGCAAGATCGGTACGGGCGGTCTGGTCACGCGCTCAACGCATGATGTCGGCACACTGGCTTGGGTCGCCTCCATGCTCAGCGGAAATATTTTTATTATCCCGATCATGTTTGTCGGCGGTGTTGCACTCTGTTTCTCCAAGGATATTACGCTGTCGCTCATCATGCTCGCCATGGTGCCTCTGGTCATTGTTGTCGTTGTTCTGCTCGGCAAAAAGATCACGCCGCGCTGGGAGCTTTCGGACAAATACTGTGACCGTCAGAACGACATCGTCAGAGAGCGTATCCGCGGTATCCGCGTCATCCGCGCCTTTAACCGTGAGCCGCGCGAGCATGAGCGAATTGCTGAGGCAACGCATGTCATGGCGGAAAACATCATCAAGGCGAACACGACGATGGCGCTGACCGTGCCGATGACGACCTTTGTTCTGAACATTGCCATTGCGCTGATCGTCTGGGTCGGCGGTCTGCGTATCCAAGGCGGCAGTGATCTGACCCCCGGCGATATTTTCGCCGTGATCCAGTATGTTGAGCTGGTGCTGAACGCGCTGATTTCCGCCTCGTTTGCAATCATTATGTTCCCTCACGCCAGAGTCGCCGCCAAACGAATCTGTGAGGTCATGGAAGCAGAAGGAACGGCAGACTTGATCCCGGAGGAGGATTTGCATTTCTCCGGCAGAATCGACTTTGAGGATGCCTCCTTCCAGTATGAGGGTGCAGATCGGGCAGCCCTCAGCCATAGCACGCTGCATATAAAGCCCGGTGACAGAATTTCCGGCATCGGCGGTACAGGCTCGGGCAAAAGCACGCTGGTCTCCCTGCTGCTTTCCTTCCGTCAGCCGACCGACGGCCGTGTCTTATTTGACGGGCGTGACGCAGCGACCATCTCCCGCAAGACCATTCGCCGTAATATCAGCTGCGCCCTGCAGAAATCCATGATCTACTCCGGCACGGTGCGTGAAAATGTACAGATGGGCCGCATGGACGCGACAGAGGATGAAATTCGCGAAGTGCTGGATATCGCACAGCTTTCGGACTTCATCGCAGAGCAGAAGGACGGCATGGACTATATTTTGGAGCAGTCCGGCACTAACCTGTCCGGCGGTCAGAAGCAGCGTCTGGCGATTGCACGCTGTATTATCAAGGATGCGCCGATCTATATTTTTGACGACAGCTTCTCCGCCTTGGACTTCCTGACGGAGGCAAAGCTGCGTACCCGTCTGAACAGTCAGTTTGCGGGCAGGACGCAGATCGTCATCACACAGCGCGTCACCTCCGCAATGAATTCCGACTGCATTTTCGTGCTCAACGAGGGCAAGCTGGTCGGTGCGGGAAAGCACGCTGAGCTGTTGGAGCAATGTGAAATCTATCGGGAAATCTTCGCCTCCCAGACAGGAGGTGCAAGAAAATGAAAAAGAACAAAGAGCCGTTCATCAACAGCACGGTGCGTCGTATGGTGCGAGACACCCGTCCGATCCGGAAATGGCTGATCTTGTCGAGCCTCCTCTCCGTAGGCATCATCGCCTGCGCCATTGCAACGCCGGAGCTGTTGGGTAAGCTGATCGATCAGCTCTACGCATGGCTGCAGGGAGATCCGTCTGCCTCCCTTACCGCCCAGTTGCTTCCCGATCTGCTGATTCTGTTTGCCGTCTACGCGGCAAATGCCGGTATCACCTACGGCAATCATTATCTGCTCAACCACGTCGTCAGCCGTTTCTACACCGCAGGACTGCGTATCCGCATGTCCGACAAGCTGCAGCGTCTGCCGGTGTCCTTCATGGACAAGACACCTGCCGGTGACATCATCGAAAAGATGCAGGAAGATGTTTCATCCATGGGCAACAGCATCCACGGTATCATCGAAATCCTCATCACCGGCTTCCTGCAGATTCTCGCAATTGCGGTATTCATGTTCCTGAAGAGCTGGCTGCTTGCGTTGGCAGTGCTTGCTGTCATGCCGCTGTCGCTGTGGCTTTCCTCTAAGCTTGCCTCGCTGAGCGAAAAAAGCTGGCACGCCTCCTTTGAGTACTTCGGCAAGATGTATTCCACCGTGGAGGAAAGCTACACGAATTTCCCGGCGACCAAGGCGTTCAATTTAGAAAATCATGTGCAGCAGCACCATGATGAGATCAACACAGATCACCAGGAGGTTGCCCGGAAAGCAAACTTCCTTCAGAGCATCGTTCAGCCGATCATTGCCTTTACGAATGCGCTGGCCTATATCCTGATCGCTCTGCTCGGCGGTTGGCTGATCGTCTATCGCTCCGTTCCCGTCGGAACGGTCGTCACCGTCATTCTGTTTGCGAAACAGCTTTCCGCTCCGCTGGAGCGCATTGCAAGCGGGTTCGGAGAGCTTCAAATGGTCAAGGCTTCCGCTAAGCGCGTCTACGATGTGCTGGATCTGGAAGAAGAAATCCGTCCCGCAGAGGAGATTCATGCAGCGGTGGAGGGCAACATCCGCTTTGAGCATGTCGATTTCTCCTACAGCAAGGACAAACCGCTGATCGAGGATCTCTGCATTGATGTCAAAAAGGGGCAGAATGTTGCCATCGTCGGGCCGACCGGTGCAGGCAAAACGACGATCGTCAATCTTCTCATGCGCTTCTATGATCTGAACGGCGGAAAAATACTGATCGACGGTCAGGATGTTGCAACGCTGTCGCGTGACAGCACGCGTGACCTGTTCGGCATGGTGCTGCAAGATACCTGGCTGTTCAAGGGTACCGTCGCGGAAAATGTTGCCTACGGCAAGCCTGACGCAACACGCGAGGAGATCATAGATGCCTGCGACCGCGCCTACTGCGACCACTTCATCCACACCCTGCCGCAGGGCTATGACACGGTGATCAGCGAGGATACCACCACGATCTCCGCCGGTCAGAAGCAGCTTCTGACGATTGCCCGCGCCCTGCTCGCAAATAAGCAGCTTCTCATTCTGGATGAAGCGACCTCCAATGTGGATACCCGCACGGAAATTCTGATCCAGAAAGGCATGGATAAGCTGATGGAGGGCCGCACGGTGTTCGTCATCGCGCACCGCCTGTCCACGATCGTGGATTCCGATCTGATCCTGGTGCTCAACCACGGTCAGATCGTGGAGCAAGGAACGCATCAGGAGCTACTGGAAAAGCAGGGCTTCTACTATCAAATCTATACAAGTCAATACGCGATATAAGAAAAAGCTCAGGTCGCTGACCTGAGCTTTTTCTATGGAATTTAGTTGAGAATTCTGATCTCGCCGATCAGCGGCAGTTCCTTTGCCTTGCCGCTTGCTGCATTTACGATGCCGAGGATCAGCAACGCAATGATCGGCAGGTCGATCAGGGTAAGAAGAATGCCGAGAGGCGGTACAATTGATGTAAGAACACCGGCAAGAATGCTGATGACCATTGCCGCGATATCCAAAATCAAGCCCTGGTTTGCATGGAAACGGGCAAATCTGGACTGCGGTGCCGCAAAAATCGGAATCAGCACAAGGATGCCGAGATATGCAAGGATACCCATAGCCTTGTTCTGCGCAATATCATTCGGGTGCATTTGTGCCGTATAATCCGGTGTGTTAAAGAAGTTGTCAAAAGAGGACTGCTGATTGGGTGCCTGCTGATACTGCTGATTGGGTGCCTGACGGTACTGCTGATAGGGAGCTTGCTGATACTGCGGAGCTTGCTGATACTGCTGCTGCAGCGGTGCGCCGCAGTTTGCGCAGAAGCTTGCACCGTCTGCGGTCTGCGCACCGCATCTTGCACAAAATGCCATAATTGTAACCTCCGTTGTTTTATAGTCTGTATTTATTTTACTCCATTATTTTCGTTTTTGCAACAGAAAGATTTTGGGCTGCTGCAGCTTCCTGCAGCAGCCCGTATATTATGCTTATTTTGCGGCAAAGCGCATGATCATGGCTGCGACCTCTGCTCTGGTCGCACCCTTCTGCGGGTTGAGCCATAGCTTACCGTTATCAGCAGCACCGCGAATAATTCCTCCCGCAATCGCCCAGCACATTGCATCCTTTGCCCATGCACTGACCTTGTTCTGATCGGAAAAACCGTGAAGATTGGCTGCTGCTTCCGGTCTCCCCGCATAGCGGTAAAGGATCGTGGCAAGCTGTTCACGCGTCACGATATCAGCCGGGGCAAATTTACCGCCACCAATACCATCTACGACACCGTTTTTCGACGCCCATGCGACCGCATCGGAATACCACGAGCCATCCTTCACATCGGTAAAGATATTCTTGCCTTCCTTCGGCTCGCCTGCCAAACGCCACAACACTGTGACAAGCATTGCACGGGTCATCTGCCCTTTGGGAGCAAATGTGGTATTGTTCATACCGTTGAACAGACCGTTAGAAATTACGAAGTCAATTCCTTCATGCGCCCAGTTTTTCACATCCGGCATATCGGTGAAGCGTTTACCCGGACAATGGTCGCCGCCGTCACACGGTTTCTTTTCCAGCGCGGCAATCGCTGCTTCAATTGCCTTAGCCCATGCATCGACCTGTGCCTGCCGGTCAATCAAAACGCCCTCTATGACCGACTCCAGTGCATTGTTGAGCACTTTCACGCTTTCTTCGGTAAAGACGGTCAGGTCTGCCGGGATGTTTTTCTTCGCATTCTCGACCTTGCTGTAATCCGCCGGTCGGTAGATCAATGCAGCAATTGCTTCAGTAATTGTCTTTGCCCAAGCGTCAACCTGTGCCTGTTCATCTTCCGTCAAGCCTATACGCACTGCATTCACAGCAGCCGTCAGCGCCTCGCGGGTCTGCTCCGTATACACACTGAGATCGCCCGGCACCTGTGCCAGTGCATCCATGACTGCAGTATAGTCAGCGGGCATTCTTCCGTCCTTTCGGACAAGGGCTGCAAGCGCGTCACGGATCGCCTTTGCCCAAGCATCGACCTGCGCCTGTTTGTCTTCCGTCAATCCCTTTTCGACTGCGGCGAGCGCATCGTTGAGTGCCTGTACGGAATCCTCGGTATATTCACTCAGGTCAGCAGGAATCATTGCTTTGGCAGCTTCCACTGCGCTGTAGTCCGCCTCACCGC